>JANYEQ010000106.1 GCA_025363015.1 Bacteroidota bacterium | reverse complement strand
AAACCTTTAAGCATGGTTGATTTTAAAGAAGCTGTTAAAGCTGTACCTGTAATTGTAGCCGAAATACGGTTACCCACCACATAAGGCGATAAATCTAATATCACTGGGCCAGCAATACCTGCAGCACCGGAGTGAATGTGTACACCACCTTGGGCGCCAGTTAAGCTATTAAACGTACCATTAATACATAAGGTATCGTGGGCACTGTTTAATAAAAAACTGGTAATACCAGTACCTGCACCTGAAACGGTTGGTGTTTCTTGAGCGCAATCCATACGTGCTGTCATTAGCATGTGGGGGCGCATAGTTGTTTGCGCAGTTATAGCTGTTGTAAAAGCTACTGCTGCAACCATCATTGTTTTAGTAATTTTGTTCATATTTTAAGTTTTAATTTGTTTATATATTCAAATATACGACAAATGTTAAAGTGTAGATTTTTTGAAATAAAACTCAAATGTTAAAATTTTTTAATTTGTGTTATTTTATTATTTCAACATGAGCTATATTTTTTATGCTATTTTAAACCCAAAAGCCTTAAACACATTAATGTGTTTAAGGCTTTTTAAGATGAATGAGTTTTTTTGGTTAATTATTTAATTAACTAAAACCTATCTAAATTCATTACTTTGTCCCAAGCTGCAACAAAATCTTTTACAAATTTTTCATTACCGTCGGCACAAGCATATAACTCTGCTAAGGCTCTTAATTCTGAATTAGAACCAAAAATTAAATCCACTCTTGTAGCTGTCCATTTTACTTTTCCAGTAGCACGGTCAGCACCTTCAAATATATCGCCAGCGTGGGAAATAGCTTTCCAAGTGGTGCCAATATTTAGTAAGTTTATAAAAAAATCGTTGGTTAATGTTTCTGGTCGGTTAGTAAATACCCCTTGTTTAGAGCCATTGTAGTTGGTATCTAATACACGCATTCCACCTATTAAAACCGTCATTTCAGTTGCTGTTAATTTTAGTAATTGCGCTTTATCTACTAATAATTTTTCAGCAGGTATAGTGGCTAAAACTGTGCTTTGGTAATTTCTAAACCCATCGGCTTTAGGTTCTAACACAGCAAACGAATCTACATCGGTTTGCTCTATAGTAGCATCGGCACGGCCAGCTGTAAATGGAACAACAATTGTATGTCCGGCATCTTTTGCGGCTTTTTCAATGCCTGCACATCCACCCAATACAATAATATCGGCTATTGAAACTTTTTTGTTTCCGCTTTGCTCATCGTTAAAGGTTTTTTGAATGCTTTCTAATTTTACCAATACTTTTTTAAGTTGTACAGGGTTGTTTACTTCCCAATTTATTTGTGGTGCAAAACGAATGCGTGCGCCATTAGCTCCACCGCGTTTATCAGAACCACGAAACGTTACAGCCGAAGCCCAAGCGGTAGATATCAATTCGGAAACCGTTAGGCCTGAATTAATTAATTTGTTTTTTAAGTTAGTAATATCTGCTGCGTTTATTACTTCGTATTTTACTTTAGGAATTGGGTCTTGCCAAATTAATTCTTCTTGTGGCACTTCTGCACCCAAATAACGGGCAATGGGGCCCATATCGCGGTGCGTTAATTTAAACCAAGCGCGAGCAAAGGCATCTTGAAAGGCTTCAAAATTCTCATAAAAATGTTTTGAGATTGGGCCATATATTGGGTCCATTTTCAATGCTAAATCTGCGGTGGTCATCATTGGCGCATGTCGCTTAGTTGAATCGTGTGCATCTACAACTGTAGTTGCTGCTGATTCATCTGTTGGTGTCCATTGGTGTGCGCCAGCTGGGCTTTTAGTTAGTTTCCAATCGTATTTAAATAAGGTTTCAAAATAGCCATTATCCCAAGTTGTTGGGTTTGGTTTCCATGCCCCTTCAATACCACTGGTAATGGCATCGCCACCTTTACCGCTGCCAAAACTATTTTTCCAACCCATACCTTGTTCTTCAATGCTTGCTCCTTCAGGTTCAACCCCCACATGGGTTTCGCTTGCTGCGCCGTGGGCTTTGCCAAATGTATGTCCGCCAGCAACCAAGGCTACGGTTTCTTCATCGTTCATTGCCATGCGTGCAAAGGTTTCGCGAATATCTTTAGCAGATGCTAGTGGGTCGGGATTACCATCTGGCCCTTGTGGGTTTACATATA
>JANYEQ010000095.1 GCA_025363015.1 Bacteroidota bacterium | reverse complement strand
GCCTAAAAAGGTATAACTGGTGCCGCCTGCTGCATCCATTCCTATTTTTAAAAAATAAGGCCCAGCTTGCCAATTTATACTAATTAAAGGGTTAAATGCCCCAATTTGAGTATTAAATAAACCAAGGCTATTGGTAGTTACTGTTTGTTGTTCGGTATAAACTACTGCGCCTGAGGCTGAACCTTGCAATAACTCAAACTTAATACCAATGTTTTGATTAATAATGGCTACACCTGCCGCATTACGGGCTACACCTTGGTAATTTATTAAAGGTGGGCTTTGCGAAAACGCTTTAAATGAAAATAATATAAATAGTAAAAGTGTGTTTTTCATAGGTTATTCTATAATAATATAATTAAAGCCAAAAGTTACTGTTGGAACGGTTACTGGATTTGAAAGAACACCAGGGCGATAAATTCTAATAGTAAAAGAACTAGTGGTAGCATTAAAAATTATAAAACTTAAGCCATACGTATCGGTTGTTGGAGTTACAACAATGGTAGGTATTGTGGTGTATGCTTTCGCAAAATTATAGGTTACATCGCAATTATTTACTGCCGAAAAACCAGTAGCAGAGGTTGAGAAACTAAATTTACCTTTTGTATCGGTTCCTGTTATGTTTATTGATGTAGGGCTAGTAAATCCACCACTTATAGCATTATTAAAATACACAGGCGAACTACCAATTGATTTAATATGCCCATTATTTATTTGTAAAGCCGTTGGGGCAGTACCCGTCATATTTATATCTACGCCATTTCCTGCACCGCTGTTAGTGGCTAGTATAGTAGGAACGGTACCACTATTATTGGTTGCATTAATAGCGTTAGCATTGGCAGTCGATATATTAAGACCATTATTATTTGCACTAGTACTTATATTTACAACCGGCGATGGATTGCCAGCAGATGAATTACTAAATATTGCTGATGAACCCGAACCACTATTTTTATAGGCTTGTAACGATGCGCCATTTGATGTATTTTCGGCTTCTATGGCCGAACCAACCCCATTATTTTTACCGTAAATGGTGGGTGTACCACCATTGCTTGTTCCGGTAATGGCATTATTATTATTAACAGTACTTGTAATGCCCGTGCCACCACCTGTTTGTAAAACATTTATACCTGTACCAGTACCAAAATGATTAACAAGTATACCTTCGTTTACAGCAGAAGCCATTTGCATATCTACTTTTATACCATTACCATTTGCGGTTGATTTTATGGCATTTATAGAGGGGCCACCACCATTATTATTTGTTTGTAAAGCCGCACCAGTGTTATTATTAATGGCAAAAACGGTAGCATTTGCATTATTGTCAGCAACATATAATCTGCTAGTTGGCGTGGCGTTATTTATACCCATATTACCAGCAGATGTAATTACGGCTTGCTGAAAATTGTTTGTTCTAAAGACTAAATCTTTTGCATCGGTGGTACCTATAAAATTACTTGCTGGGTTTGTAGCTGTGTTTCCTAATGTGCTCCAATTTGCACCTGTACTACCTGTAGAAAGTGCAGATATGGTTTGGTTAGGCCATGTGCCACTAACAGCAATTCCAGTTCCTCCGTTTAAAACCGGAGATGGAATAGTAAACCCAGTACTACCGCCGCTACCACTATAAATAGTACCCATAGTGGCACTTGTAAATGTAATGTTAGGCGTGGCAGTATTTGTAATTGTATAATTAGGCGCAGTTCCAAAAACAGCTAGGCCATTAGATGGGGTAATGGTTGTTAATGGTACTGTAGCAGAAGAAATTGAACCTCCTGGAGCATTTGAAAGAGTTATTGTATTTGAACTTGAGCTTAAATTATACGAGTATGGAGAAAGAGTGTAAGAATTTGTACCAGGAAATATTTGAATATTTGTGTTCCCTCCTACTATAGATGTAGTTACACTGCCAGGAGCTGTATTAGAAATTGTGTATCCGTTTAGTGCATTTCCCGTAACCCCAATGTTAGTAGATGGTGTAATAGTAGTTAATGGTAAAGTAACACTTCCTCCAAGATTGGACGACAACACGCTTCCACTTGATAATGACAAAGATTGGTTTGGGACATTGATATTAAAAACACTACTTACTGAAGGTGAAACATTTGCTAAACCCGAACCTGTTAAAGTGATAGAGGGCACAGCTGTATTACTAATAACTCCTCCCGAAATATCAATACCATTACCCGCACTATACGAAGCGCTACTGTTAATAGTAGTAGTATTGCCGCCTACACTTAACACATTGCCAACATACGCTACTGTGGGCGATGGTGCCGACCCAGCTTTTTGGGCAAATAAGGCATAGGGCACACTTACTAGTTGTTGCGTGCCTAAAAAGGTATAACTGGTGCCGCCTGCTGCATCCATTCCTATTTTTAAAAAATAAGGCCCAGCTTGCCAATTTATACTAATTAAAGGGTTAAATGCCCCAATTTGAGTATTAAATAAACCAAGGCTATTGGTA
>JANYEQ010000058.1 GCA_025363015.1 Bacteroidota bacterium | reverse complement strand
CAACAAATATTGGTTTAGGGTTAAGGCCATAGTAGCCGATGAAGACAAAGCCTACACCGACCCCTTTTTGGTGCATGTAGTATAGTAAAGGCTAACTGTAAATTAAAAAAGCGTAGTGGTTATATACCATTACGCTTTTTTATGTAAAAAAATAATGCTGTGTAAACCTACTTTGTTAATTTATCTCTTAAAGCGTATATTTTATTGGCTATTGATTTAAATTTAACATCGTCCATTTCATGGGCTTGTTTTACGGCAGTAATTTCTTGATGAATGGGTTTTAGTTGCGCAACTAAATCAACACACTCTTTTTTATCTTTATAATCGTTTAATAAATTTATTAAATTGCCCAAGTGAAAACGCTGTTCCCACAAATGTATGTGCACTTTTTCTGCCATCGCATTATCTGTTGCATTATCGCCTATTTTACAAGTTAAATAAAGGCTTTCTAACCAGCTACCAGCAAAAATAGTACCTGCTGTATAAACGCGCTCATTGGTGCGTAAATAACTATCGCTTTTTACAAAAATTTCATCTAAAATTTTAAACAAGCTATCTTTATTGCTTAGGTTACTTTCGGCACGTTTGCCTACCATAACATCTACAGCACTTTTTAAACCTAAACCATCGCTAATTGCCATTACGTTTTTCATATATTTTAAAACGTCGGTGCCTTTATCTTGCACCATAGCATAAGCCATATCAATATTATAAACACCTAAATTAATAGCACGTTGAAATTCGGTTGTATAATTGCTAATTTTTTTTGTGTCGTTTAAAATAGCATTATTGTACAATGCGCCATAGCTTACAAGCTCTTGTAAGCTATTTGCCGGCGAAGGAATGTTTGCAATAGCAAAATCAAATTTAAATTTTGTGGTATCGTTAACGGTAACGGCTGTTGTATCTTTTACTAATTCTGTTACTGTGTTCAAATCGGCACTATTGTTTTCGTTATGGGCTGTATCGCCACCACAAGCAGTAATAAGTAGAGTGCTTGTTGTAATTAAAATACTATTTTTTAATGAAATCATTTTTAGTTTTATTAATTTTTATATAAAGATATTAGTTTTAATTTAATTACAAATAAATTTAATTAATAAACTATTTTATTCAATAAGTTAAAAATAGTGAAAGCTTAACACTTTAAAGTAGGGTTTAGGCTATTTTGTTATCTTTGCGTTTTGGCTAAATTAGCTATGGATTTAAAATATAAAATAGATACTGGAAATATACCCCAACATGTTGCCATTATTATGGATGGTAATGGGCGCTGGGCCAAGCAACAGGGCGAAGACCGTATTTTTGGGCATTACGAAGGGGTAAACTCAGTACGCGAAATTGTAGAAGCCTGTGGCGAACTTGGTGTTAAGTACCTTACCCTTTATGCGTTTAGTACCGAAAATTGGAATAGACCAAAAGAAGAAGTAGATGCGCTGATGGAGCTTTTAGTATCTACCATAAGTATGGAAACCCCCAACCTTAATAAAAAAGGCGTAAAATTGCATGCCATTGGTGATATTACCAGCCTACCACAAAGTTGCCAAAATGAGCTACAAGAATCGATAAATATTACTGCCAATAACACTACCGTTAATTTAATTTTAGCATTAAGTTACAGTAGTAAATGGGAAATTATAAACGCAGTAAAACAAATTGCCACACAGGTACAAAATGGCACTATAAAAACAACAGATATTAACGCAAACTTAATAGATAATTATTTAACTACCTCTAATTTCCCAGACCCGGCCTTAATGATTAGAACTAGTGGCGAACACCGCATTAGCAATTTTTTACTATGGCAATTAGCCTACGCTGAATTTTATTTTACCGATACCCTTTGGCCCGATTTTAGAAAAAACGATTTTTATAAAGCTATTTTATCTTACCAAAATCGCGAACGTAGATTTGGCAAAACTAGCGATCAAATTAACAACAATTAAAAAATGACGAAACTTAAATTAATACTTTTTTTATTTTTAATTGTAGGTTCTCCTATTTTTTCACAAACAAACGATAGCACATATATTGATGCCCTTAAGGCGCCAAAAAAATACCGCTTGGCTCCCTTAAAAATTGAGGGTGCGAATTTTACCGACCCTAGCGTAATTGCACTCCTATCGGGCCTAACCGAAGGACAAGAAATTACAATACCTGGCGATAAAATTGCCGATGCTATTAAAGCCCTTTGGAAACAAAGTATTTTTGAAGACATACAAATACTACAAGATAAAATTATTGGAAAAGATATTTTTCTAATAATCAAAGTAGTTGAGCGACCAAGGCTTTCAAAATTTTCGTTTAAAGGTGGCGTTAAAAAAAGTGATGCCGATGATATTCGTAATAAAATTAGATTGTTAAAAGAACGCGTTGTAACCGATTATATGCTTGGTACCATTAAAAATACCGTGCACGATTTTTATTTAGATAAAGGTTATTACCATAATGTAGTAACCATTACCCAAATACCCGACCCTACCACCAAAGCACCACATACCATTATAACTATTAATGTTGAAAAAAATAAAAAAGTACGCATACAAGATGTAAACATAATTGGCAATACCTTATTAAGCGATGGTAAACTGCGCCGTAAATTAAAAGATAGCAAACCCTTTAGGTGGTACAACCCCTTTAACTCTGGTAAATACTTAGAAGAAAATTTAGAAAAAGACTTGCCAAATATTGTTGCAAAATATAATGCCAAAGGCTACCGCGATGCAAGAATAATAAAAGACACCACGTATTTTGTTAGTCCAAACCGTGTGGCCATAGATGTGACCATAGACGAAGGACATAAATATTATTTTGGAAACTTTAAATGGTTTGGTAATAGCAAATACCGCAGTGGGCAGTTAGATACCATTTTAAATATACAACCTGGCGATGTTTACGACCAAAGTAAATTAGAACAAAAACTATACATGAACCCCAATGGTTTTGATGTAAGCAGCCTTTACCAAGATGATGGTTATTTATTTTTTCAAATAAACCCACAAGAAAGTAATATACATAACGATACCATAGATTTTGATATTTTAATGTACGAAGGCAAGCAAGCTACTATTAATAAAGTAACTATAAAAGGTAATGATAAAACCAACGATCATGTGGTATATCGTGAAATTAGAACCAAACCTGGTCAGCTTTTTAGGAGGTCGGACATTATACGCACACAGCGCGAATTATCACAACTAGGATACTTTGACCCTGAAAAACTTAACGTAGTACCTACACCTAATCCGGCAGATGGTACTGTAGATATAGAATATACCGTTGAAGAAAAACCAAGCGACCAAATTGAATTAAGTGGGGGCTACGGTGGCCGCACAAATTATGCAAGTTCTGGTGGTGGAAGCGCAGGGGGTATTGGTATTATTGGCACATTGGGTGTAACGTTTAATAATTTTTCGGCACGTAATATTTTTAATAAATCAGCGTGGAGACCTTTACCTAGTGGCGATGGCCAACGTTTAAGCATACGAGCACAAACAAACGGTATTTATTATCAATCCTACAACGCATCGTTTACCGAGCCTTGGTTAGGGGGTAAAAAACCAAATTCACTCACGGTATCGGCCTTTCACTCGTTATTTAGTAATGGGCAAAGTAGGTATATTACCGACCCTACATTGGGGAAAATATACAATCCAAACCGTAATAGCATGAGTATTATTGGCACATCAATAGGTTTTGGTAAGCGCTTACAATGGCCTGATAATTATTTTAATTTATACACTAACTTAAACTATAATTATTACGATTTAAATAAATATGGTGCGTTTCCAATATTTAATACTGGTTATGCTAACGATATTAATTTGGGTATAAACATTTCGCGTAACTCCATTGATGCGCCTATTTATCCAAAACATGGCTCTAACTTTGTATTTCACGCACAATACACGCCACCTTATTCTAAATTCGAAAATAAAGATTATCCCAATTTAACCCCGCAAGAGCGTTATAAATTTATTGAATATCAAAAATATAAAATTACTGCTGAGTGGTTTACGCAACTTACCAATAAAAAAGGTACCGAGGGTAAAGAAGCACGTAACCTTGTATTGCGTACAAAAGTAGGTTATGGTTTTTTAGGTTATTACAACAAAAACGTGGGCTTTTCTCCCTTCGAACGCTTTTATATGGGTGGAAGTGGTATTAGTGGTTTTCAAAATTTTGTGGCGCGAGAAATTATTGCTCTACGTGGTTATCCTGATAACAGTATTTCCAGCAGTGGTGGTGACCCAATTTGCGCGCGTTATACCATGGAATTACGTTATCCTATTAGCTTAAACCCACAAGCAACTATATTTATTTTAGGCTTTGCCGAAGCAGGTAATACTTGGACAAACTTTAAAACCTTTAATCCTTTTCAAGTAAAACGTAGTGCAGGTGTAGGTTTACGTGTGTTTTTACCCATGTTTGGTTTATTGGGTATTGATTACGGTTGGGGCTTTGATAACGTTCCGGGTCAGCCAGGTATTGGTAATGGCAAAGGGCAATTTCACTTCACAATTGGTGGCGCTTTGGGCGAATTATAAAAAATAATTAATTTTTATATGTAAAGTTTAGGTTAATTTTAATAATCTACAAAACAATTTTAACTAAATTAAAAAAAATAATATTGCTTGTAACTCCAGCAAATACAGCTTTTAAGTGCTGTAAATAATGTAAATACTATTTTAAAATAACTATCCACATTATTTGTATAAAAAAACTTTAAATAAAAGTTTTGTTATTTTTATTTATAATTAATATATTAGTAAATGATTTTTTAATCTTTATGTAACGTAAAGATAATATGACGATGATAGCAAAAATAGCCACAGAAGATTGGGAGTACAGCCAAATGTTTAGGTTAAATTACCAAACCTTTGTTGATGAAATTCCGCATCATCCCACCAATTCATCTGGTCAATTAGTTGATAAGTTTCACGATAAAAATAAATACATTATTGTTTTACAAGCTGAAGAGGTAATAGGTATGATGTCGGTAAACGAACACCGCCCTTTTTCTATTGATGCTAAAGTATCAAACATAGATGCCTTGTTACCAAAGTTTACCAAACCATTTGAAATTAGATTATTGGCCGTAAAAAATGAGTATAGAGGTTCGCTTGTATTTATAAAATTATTTGCAAAACTTAAAGATATTATAGAAGAACAAAAATACGATATAGGCTTAATTTCGGGCATTGTAAGCCAACAAAAATTATATACAAAAATTGGCTTTGTACCCTTTGGAAATTTGGTTGGCAAAGCGCCAGCACAATTCCAACCCATGTATATTACCTACAATTTGTATTTAAAAGGATTAGAAAACATGAACTTAGTAAATAAACTGTAACATTATGAACAACAAAATTATAAACTTTATGCCAGGGCCTGTAAATCTTCATCAACAGGTAAAAGATGTTTACAGTACTACTTTTCTTTCGCATCGCTCGGCAAAGTTTTATAGTGATGTAAATACATTTAAACACGATTTATGTGATTTTGTAAATGCTAAAAACGTTGCTTTTTTTGTAGGCTCAGGATCTTTAGCAAACGAAGTTGTAGCACAGTATTTAAAACAATTACAAGGCAAAGGACTTATATTAATTAATGGTGAATTTGGCAAACGATTAAAAGAACAAGCTTCGCATATTGAATTAAATTTTGATACCTATGTAAAAGAGCTAGGTACGAGTTTTGATTACAATGCTATTGAATCCCTATTAGCCACACATAATTATACTTGGATTTGGTTCGTAAATTGCGAAACATCATCGGGCGTTTTAAATAACTTAAACTTACTTAAAAGTATTTGTAAAAAACACAATGTAAAAGTGGCGGTTGATTGTATTAGCACTATTGGAAATACCGATGTAAATTTAAATGAGGTTTATTTAGCCTCAAGCACAAGTGGCAAAGGTCTTTCATCCTACCCAGGCATTGCCATTGTATTTTTTGCATCAAAAGTTTTAGAGGTAATAACACGTGGCATACCCAAATACATGAATATAGCGCATCATTGCGAAACTAATTTGGTACCTTACACCATTAGCACAAATTTATTTTATGCACTTACTAAGGCCTTTAGTGGCATAGCAAACGAAGCACATAGAAATAATATTAAACAAATTTCAAACTTTATTTATACAGAACTTGAGAAAATTGGATTTACATTTTTAGGAAACTATAACGAAATGATGCCTGGCATTATTAGTATTATTTGTCCACCCGAAATTAATTCGTACGACCTGGGTGTTGAACTCGAAAAAAATAATTTTTACGTAAACTATGGTGGGGCTTATTTAAAAAATGCTAATTATTTTCAAATATGTATAATGGGGCATCAAGAAATGGCAAATGCTGAAAAATTAGTTACTTTTTTAAGAATTAAAAAATCGAGCATAAAACTACAAGTTGCTTCTTAAAATTTGTTTAAAATAGTTATCTCAACTAAAAAAACATAATGGATAACTATAAAACAAACTTTAAAACTTGGAACAAAATTGCATCTATTTATGAAAATAAATTTATGGATGTAGATTTGTATAACGATACTTACACTATTTTCTGTAATTTAATTACTACACCCAAACCCACTATTTTTGAAATTGGTTGTGGGCCAGGCAACATAACAAAACATCTATTATTACAAAAACCCAATTTTAAAATTAAGGGCATAGATATAGCCCCAAACATGGTTAAATTAGCAAAAGCAAATAATCCTACTGCTCAATTTAAAACTATGGATTGCAGAAAAATTAATACTATTACTACTAAGTTTGATGCGATAATGTGTGGCTTTTGTATGCCATATTTATCAAAAACTGATTGCGCTAAGTTGATAAAAAACTGTGCTTTTTTATTAAACACCAATGGCCTATTTTATTTTAGTACCATTAAAGGTAATTACAAGCAATCGGGTTTTAAAGTTGGCAGTACTGGCGATAAATGTTACGTTTACTATCACCAACAAAATTTTTTTAAAGAAGTATTAATACAAAATAATTTTAAAGTAAAAGCGTTGATAAAAAAAACTTACCAAACAACAGAAACGCACTTAGTTTATATTGTACAAAAAAATAGTTAGTAATAGGGTATAAAACATTTATAATACGTTTTATAAAAGTATCCATAAAAAAAACCGCTTTGTTTAAAGCGGTTTTTATTTTTTACTTTAATAATTCTCTGGCAATTACTAGCTTTTGTATTTCGCTAGTTCCTTCGCCAATGGTACACAGTTTACTATCGCGGTAAAATTTCTCAACCGGAAAATCTTTTGTGTAACCATAACCACCGAATATTTGAACAGCTTCAGTACTATTTTTTACTGCTACCTCGCTAGCATAATATTTTGCAAAAGCACTTTCCTTAGTCATAGGTAAATGTTTATTTTTTAAATCGGCCGCCTGTAGTGTTAATAACTCTGCAGCTTCAAACTCAGTTGCCATATCAGCTAACTTAAACGCAATGCCTTGAAAATTAGCAATAGGTTGGCCAAACTGCTGACGTTCTTTAGCATATTTTATACTCGCATCTAAAGCGCCTTTTGCAATTCCTAAACTTAAAGCAGCAATACTAATTCGCCCGCCATCTAATACTTTCATGGCTTGCACAAAACCATCGCCCACATTGCCTAATATTTGTGATTTATGTACGCGACAATTTTCAAAAATTAATTCTGCCGTTTCGCTGGCACGCATGCCTAATTTGTTTTCTTTTTTACCACCTCTAAAACCAGGTGTAGTACGCTCTACAATAAACGCAGTAATACCATGACTGTCTAATAATTCGCCAGTACGCACTAATACTACAGCTACATTACCACTAATACCATGTGTAATCCAATTTTTTGTACCGTTAATTACCCAATAATCACCATCTTGTTTGGCAACGCATTGCATACGCATGGCATCACTACCCGTGTTGGCTTCGGTTAAGCCCCAAGCACCAATCCATTCGGCAGTGGCTAATTTTGGTAAATATTTTTGTTTTTGCTCTTCGTTACCAAATTGTAAAATATGGCCCGTACACAAACTATTGTGTGCCGCCATTGATAAAGCAATTGATCCACAAATAGAACCTAATTCGGTAATGGCTGTTACATATTCGGTATAACTAAAACCTGAACCGCCGTATTCGGTAGGTACTAAAACGCCCATTAAGCCTAAATCTCCAAGCTTTTTAAATACTTCAATTGGAAATTCTTGACTCTCGTCCCATTCCATCATTTTTGGTAAAATATGTTCTTTACCAAATTTGCGAATCATGTCCGCAATCATAATTTGGTTTTCGTTTTTTGCAAATGTAATTGCGCTGTTTTCTAATACTGTACCAGACATGTTATATTATTTGAGTAATTAATTAATTTATTCTTTCCATTTAAAAATTCTAAGCCTACCACAAAGTTAAAACCTAAAACATTAGCTCCTAATTTTTTTACAAGATTAGCTGCTGCTTCGGCGGTACCACCTGTTGCTAATAAATCGTCGTGTATTATTACATTCCAATCTTTTTTTAAGGCATCTTCGTGCATTTCTATTTTAGCGCTACCGTATTCTAAATCATATTCGTAACTAATAGTTTTATACGGCAATTTACCTGCTTTGCGAACCAATACAAACGGAATATTTAATTTGTTGGCTACTAAAAAACCAAATAAAAATCCGCGACTCTCAATACCAACTATGGCATCGGGCTTACCATTTAGCTTTAAAATAAAATCATCAACTATTGCCGAACATAAAGTTTGATTA
Organism: Bacteroidota bacterium; assembly: GCA_025363015.1. Lineage (GTDB taxonomy): Bacteria > Bacteroidota > Bacteroidia > B-17B0 > Aurantibacillaceae > Aurantibacillus. The sequence continues at coordinate 942 of JANYEQ010000058.1, read as the reverse complement.
TAAAAAATAGGAGTAATGTCTTTAAACATAATACCTAATTTTGGGAAATCAGGCACATCGCGAATGGTATGTTTTATTTGTTGTTCTAAATTCATTTGAGTTACAAAAATACTATTTTTTTAACGAAACTTTATACGTCTATAACGAAATTAAATACTCATTCACCGCCACTTCAATATCCTTTAAAATAGTTTCGTAATTTGCTTTCACAAATTTATTACCTGTTACTTTTTCAAACAACTCAATGTAACGGTTACTAATTTCTGTTACCCATTCATCACTCATAGCGGGTATAGTTTGTTCTTCTTTACCTTGAAATCCATTTTCTATTAGCCAACGTCTAACAAACTCCTTACTTAATTGTTTTTGTTCTTCGCCATTTTGCTGACGCTCGTTATAACCTTCTAAATAAAAATAACGGCTACTATCAGGTGTATGAATTTCGTCCATCAACGTTATTTCGTTATTAAATAAGCCAAACTCATATTTTGTATCTACCAAAATTAAGCCCATTTTATTGGCTATTTCTTGTCCGCGAGCATATAGAGCCAAAGTGTATTTTTCTAATTGCTCGTAATGTTGTTTACTTACAATACCTTGATTAATAATTTCTTCTTTGCTAATATCCTCATCGTGCCCTTCGCTAGCTTTGGTAGTAGGCGTAATAATGGGCGTAGGTAATTTATCATTTTCTTTCAAACCTTCAGGCAAAGTAACACCACATAAAGTGCGTAAGCCGCTACTATAGGTGCGTGCAGCGTGACCCGCTAAATAACCACGCACTACCATTTCTACCTTAAAAGGCTGGCATTGCTTACCAATACTAACGTGTGGGTGTGGCGATGCTAATAACCAATTGGGTACAATATCTTTTGTAGCATTTAAAAACTGTTGCGCAATTTGGTTTAATACTTGTCCTTTGTAAGGAATGCCTCTTGGCAA
>JANYEQ010000055.1 GCA_025363015.1 Bacteroidota bacterium | reverse complement strand
CCAACTAACAATAAGCGCAAGTACAAGTGAATTAAAAAAACTAATAATAACAAACACTTTAGGCCAAACAGTTTATACTACCGAATTTTATCAAAGCACATACACTTTTAATATTCCGCACATTCCAAGTGGCGTTTATATTGCATCGCTTTATACAAATAACCAATTAACTTTTAAACAAAAAATAATTAAACAATAAAAACGGTTACTGAGCATAGCCTAAGTATTTGGGCGTTCGGGCGGGCTTTTCGCTTCAATCTTTTGCAAAGGGCAGGTAAAAGTATCTATGTAATTAATAAGCGAAGCCTCAGTTAGAGTAAGTAGTTATAAAGCAGTTAATTTTATCAGTAATATTTTGTCTTTTAAACGCATGCCCTCAATTAAGTGTTTTCATAAAAAAACCCTCATTATTAATAATGAGGGTTTTTTTTATAAAGTGCAAGTGTTTGTTACAACACTTTAACCACCACCACTTGGCTATATGCACTTTTGCCAGCACTACCTACGGCGTATATTCTAAAAGCATACTTTTGCCCACTTGCAAGGCCACTTAGGCTGTAGTTTGTTTTGGTTACAATATCTACCTGTTGCCAATTATTTGTGGCAAGGGTGCTATCGTTATTTTGCTCTAACACATATACCTTAGTGCCTTTGTAGCCCTTCCATTTAAAAGTGGCTTGCCCCTCGTTAGTGCTTACAGTGGCTGTAAAATTGTTAGGCGCATTGGGTACTGTGGCGTTATTATTATTATCCTTTACATCTATACCCGCACTTAGTATAATACTAGCATTACCATTGGCAGTAGCTTCTACATAATGTCCTAATTGAGTTAGTAGGTCGTTTAATAATTTTTCTTTTACGTGCATAAATGCTATTTTACTTTTTCCACCATCTTTTGCTACAGTGTTGGCGGCCTCTAAATCATTAGCGGCTGCGGTAATTTGCGTTAAAGTGGGTATGGGGCTTGTAAAATTTACATTACCTGTTATAGCAAGCACAATGCTACGGGCCAGTTCTACTTTGTTATCTATCGAGCGTTGCGATAGGGCTAACTTTACTTTTGTTTTGGTATTCATTTTTTTATGGCATTACCCATTAGTTAAAACACAAAAGCTAATACGTAACGGCTTTGTTTTAAGTTAATATTTGTTGTGTTTTAAAATAAAGGTGGCACCATTAAAAAATGTATTTACCCACTATAACGCAAAAAATAAAAAAAGGTTACATTTTGTTTAATTTTTAACAGGCTTTAACAAATACCCTTAAAATAAAGGGTTTATAGAGGTATTTTTTTAATTTTTACATGTGCAAAAATGGTAGGCATAGATGTGTTTTTACTTTTTGCATTTACTAAAATGATTAGTACAGGTGTATTTTTGCTTTTTATATCTGCAAAAATGGTTGGTACAGCTGTATTTTTATTTTTTATTTTTGCTAAAATGCTTGGTACAAATGTATTTTTGCTTTTTGTATCTGCAAAAATGGTTGGTACATATGTATTTTTATTTTTCACATCTACTAAAATACTTTTATGAGATGTTTTTTTGCTTTTTATATCTTCAAAAATGGTTAACACAGCTGTATTTTTACTTTTTACATCTGCTAAAATACTTCTGTGAGATGTTTTTTTTGATTTTTATAACAAGAAAAAACGCTTTACTGTTTAATTAATTTTCCTCTATAGCTTAGTTGGCTATTAATATACAAAGCAACGATGTATGTTCCGCTTGATATTTGAGGTAAATCAATGATTAAATTATTTTGATAGAATTGGGTGGTGTAAATTGTTTGCTCTAATAAATTTGTAATGATTAGTTTTTTTAATTGGGTGGTGCTTGTGTTAAGTGTAAGTTGGTTTATAAATGGGTTGGGATAAACCGAAAGGTTGTTGTTTAATGAGTTTGAATGAATACCTGTGCAATTTGCAACAGTAATATTCGCTAATGCAGGTAATGATACACACGCCAAGCTATCATATATTTCAACCGTATAAGTACAGCTTATAGATGGCCATATAGTTATTGAGGCGGTATAAGGGTTTGTATAACTTGGTGGGGTGGGGTCGTACCATGTATAATTTTGAATTGGTAACACCGCTAATGTACTAATATTAGTAACGCTTAATAGCAAAGAATCTGAAACACAAAGTGTAGCTGACTGTGGGCTAACGGCAAATGAATATTGTGGAATGACACTAACGCAAGTTACTGCCGAGCTAATACAATTGCCATTATTACCACTAACAGTATAACAGGTTGAAATTGATGGGCGGGCATAAACCGAGCCCGTTGTGGGGTATGAGCTGTATATATACGGATTCCAAGTATAGCTTGAGGCACCACTTGCTGATAAATATACTGGTTGCGAATAGGTAGGATAATTACTGGCAATACAGGTTGTAGGGCTTGATTGAGTGACCGAAATAGTTGGGCTTGGTGTAGCGTTTACAATAGTTGAATAAGAGCCCGAGGTACTTGTTAAAGTAACATTTAAGTTAATTGTAAATGTACCTGATGATGGAAAAGTAATAGTAGTGGTTTGTGTATTTGGAGAAGAAAAAATAGGGCTTAAAGGTGTTGAAGACCATGTGTACGATAAGGCAACATCTGTGCCTGTGTTGGCAGTTAAGGTTTTTGAGGTACCGCTACATACATTACTGTTTAAAGTAAAAGTAATTTGTGAGTAACTTAAACTCACATATAAAAAAGCAATTAATACAACTATTTTTTGCATTATTGTTTATTAATTATTGGCTTGGTATTAATTACTAAAGTTACTTACAAACTCATCAAATAAATAGCGCGAATCTTCGGGTCCGGGGCAAGCCTCGGGGTGGTATTGTACTGAAAACACTTTTTTGTCTTTTAAACGAATGCCCTCAATAGTATTATCGTTTAGGTTAATGTGTGTAATTTCAATATTTTTATTGTTTTTAATATCATCTGCATTTACAGTAAAACCATGGTTTTGAGAGGTAATTTCGCTTTTACCAGTAATTAAATTTTTTACTGGGTGGTTAATACCCCTATGCCCTGCATGCATTTTATAAGTACTAACGCCTTGCGATTGTGCCAGTAATTGATGCCCTAAACAAATACCAAAAACAGGTAGGTTGGTATTTATTAATTCTTTTACTAATTGGCTTTGATTGGGCATTGCACTTGGGTCTCCGGGGCCATTACTTAGCATAATACCATTTGGATGAAAGGCTAAAATATCTTTTACCAAACTCTCCATTGGAAAAACTTTTAAATAACAATTGCGCTGTGCTAAGGAGCGTAAAATATTTTTTTTAACGCCAAAATCAATTACGGCCACTTTGTGTTTACTACTTTGGTTACCAAAAGTATAAGCTGTTTTTGTGGCTACTTTACTCGATAGTTCAAGCCCTTCCATACTTGGTACTTTTGCAAGTAGTTTTTTTAGTTCTTCAACATCTGTAATTTCTGATGAAATAATACAGTTCATGGCGCCTTTATCTCTAATATAGTGAACAATGGCGCGGGTATCTACATCGCTAATGCTAACAATATTGTTTTCTTCAAAATAGGTTTGTAAACTTTTTTGGGCATGAACGCGTGAAAATCCGGTATTAAATTTTTTGCAAATCATACCCGAAATTTTAACGCCATCGCTTTCTACTTCGCTTTCTTCAATACCATAATTACCAATGTGTGGGTTTGCCATTACTACAATTTGTCCGAAGTACGAGGGATCGGTAAAAATTTCTTGGTAACCCGTCATACCAGTATTAAAGCAAATTTCGCCGGTAGTAGTGCCTATTTTTCCGGCAGCTTTGCCTTCAAATACTTTGCCATCTTGTAAAACTAATAGTGCTTTTTGTTTTGGGCTGTATTTTAATTGCATATTTTTTAGATGTTATTTTCTAAAGCACAAAAGTGAGCAAAATGTTTTGTTTATTTAGTAGATGTTAATTTGTTTTTAAAATTTTTTTTAATTAATTGTGCCTATGCTATGGCATTAATTTTCAGTATTTATAACATCTTCTTGTGTTGGTGTTGCTAAATAAACGCCATCGGGTTTTATTATTACTTTTTTATGACGGTACAATATACCTATACTTTTTTTAAAGGTAGCTTTGCTCATACTTAGTTTAATAGATATTTCTTGGGGGGTACTTTTATCATGTAAATCTATAAAGCCATTGTTTGCAATAATGTAATTTAAAATAACTTCAGTGCTATCTAACACATTTTTAAAGCCACTTTTTTGAAAACTTAAATCAATTAAACTATCCTCTCTAATGGTTTTTACATAGCCTTTTAGTTCATCGCCAATAAAAACTTCTTTATAAATATCGTTATGGTACATTAAACCTTTATAGGTATTATTAATAATACAACTATATCCAAGTGGAGATTGTTCGTAAACCAACACATCTACCTCTTGCCCTGGTGTTAATGTAATAGGGTGTAGGGTAATAAATTTATCTAATTTGGTAGATGCTACAATGCGGTTACTAATATTATCAATATAAATATATACTACACAAAAGCTACCTTCCTCTACTTCAGTTTTTTGTTCGTTAAAGGGTAGTAATAAATCTTTTTCTAAACCCCAATCTATAAATGCGCCAATTTGCGTAATGCTTGTTACGCGTAAATAGGCAAAACTATTAAGTTGAGCGTAGGGTAGAGCAGTTGTAGCTATCAATCGGGCTTCGCCATCGGTATAAATAAAAACATCTATAACATCTTTTATCTTATAGGTTGCTTTTACTAACGATGCGGGTAATAATACTTCGTTTTTATCATCATCACTTAAATGCAAACCAACCGTGGTTTCTCTAACAACGGTTAATTTATTTACTTTACCAATTTCTATCATTTTTTTTATTTAGGAATGCCAAAGCTACACAATAATTTTTTTATGACCTTTGAGCTTATAGGTTAATATTAAATTAAATAGTATAAAAACACTTTTTCTGCAAGTAAAAAACTTATTTTTGAATTTAGTAATGGTAAATATTATTTTAAATAATATAGTAAACGCACTAAAACAGCCAAGGTTTTACATACTTGTGTTTTTTACGTTTGTTTATTGTATGCTTTCGTTAGTTAATCATCACAATTATCATACTACAACCTTTGATTTAGGTATTTATAATAATAGTATTTATCAATACGGCCATTTTCAAAATAATCATCACCCGCTAGGGCACGTAAGTTTAACTAATTTTTTAGGAGACCATTTTGCATTATATACAATTATTTTATCGCCCTTACATTATTTGTTTGGTACTTATACATTATTATACGTACAAATTGCCGCTATATTATTTGGAGGTGTGGGCATTTATAAACTTATAAAAAGTTGGCATCCGTTTACTTTTTTGCCTGAAATTGCTCTTTTTCATTTTTTCTCATTTTACGGCATTTTTACGGCTTTAGCATTTGATTATCATGATAATGTTATAGCCACAATGATAGTGCCTTGGTTTATTTATTATGTGCATATTAATAAATTAAAATTGGCATTATTTATGGCTTTACTACTAATAATAGGTAAAGAAAACATGCCTTTATTTTTATTTTGTATTTGCTTGGGCTTAATGGTGCTGTATAAAAACGATAAAAAACGAAGGTTATTTGCTTTACTAATTGGATTAAGTTCGGTAATTTATGCTTTAATTGTAATAGGCTTAATTATGCCAATGTTTGTAAAAAGTGGGCAGTCGGCTTCTCACTTTCAATATTCAGTACTTGGAAGTAATGGTAAAGAAATAATTCAATCGTTAGTTTACAATACAAAGCATGTTGTATCCGCACTGTTTTGCAATGTAAGTGATAATACAATTAACGATGGTATTAAGTTAGAAACATACATTTGCCTTTTATTAAGCGGTGGTTTATGTTTATTAGTACGTATAGAGTATGGTTTAATGCTACTTTCTATAATTGCACAAAAAGTTTTTAACGATGACGCTGTAAAATGGGGCATTTGTTGCCAATATTCGGTTGAGTTTGCACCCATTTTAGTAATTGCATTTTATGCTACTGTAAGTTATTTTAAAAGCAATAAACTTAAAGTAATAATAAGTTTATTATTTTGTTTATTAACTTTTTTTGTTACCATAAATAAAATGTTTACTCGCAAATCGTATTGGTTTAATGAAGAAAAAGAAAACCTTTTTTCTAAACGGCATTACCAATCTAATTTTAATAAAGTAGATGTAGATAAAATTTCAGCCCTCATTCCTTCAAATGCTAAACTTAGTTGTACCGATTGTTTTGGCCCCCACCTTGCATTTAGAAATTATATTTATTTGTATCCAGATGTTATTGATGCCGATTATATATTGGTAAGTCAATACCCAACACCATATTTGGTAAAAGACGAAGTTTTAGAAAAAGAAATTATTAAGTATAAAAATTCAATTAATTGGAAATTAATTGCCGAAATAAATGGTATTTATCTTTTTAAAAAAACAAGTAATAATAATTAGTTTTACTTATTTTAGCATTTTGGTTTTGAAAGCATATAAAATATTTTTTTTACTATTTATTTTTAGTATTCATACGTTGTTTTCGCAATCAGATTCGCTTAACAAACCAAAATGGTTTATAAAGCCTATTATTAATACAGGTTTTGTATTAGTGCATCACAGTAGTATTTCGCATTTAGTAAAAGGCTATCCTACTGTTTACGAAGTTGATGTTGTAAAACCAACTTATGGTAACAAACTTTGGCAACTCGAAAATAATAAACCCGATATTGGTATTTCATTTCAATGCCTCGATTTTAAAAACCCATCGCAATTGGGTTACGCTTTTATTGTTGCTCCCTTTGTTGAAATTCCATTAAATAAAACACAAAAAAAATCGCGCCTAATAATGCGTATTTGTTGGGGCGCAACTTATATTACAAAACATTTTGATATAAATACTAATCAAAAAAATATTGCCATTGGTAGCAATGTAAACTCATTTGTACAATTTAAATGGTTTTGGCATTTACAAGTAACTAAAAATTTACGTTTTGAACCCGGGTTAACGTTTAGCCATGCTAGTAATGGTAAAGCGCAAAACCCAAACTTAGGCTTAAATGTGGTAAGTTTAAATGTGGGTTTAAATATTAGTATTCCTAATAAAAATAGCAATAATTATTTTAAAATAGATTCATCTACAAAAGTAAAAAGTAAAAATGAGTTACTTACTTATGCTGCTATTGGCTTTAACCAACGTGAGATTAACAGCCCCGAATTACAAACCTATGTTTTAGGTTTTGCCTATCAACGCAATATTCGCAACACGCATAAATTTGCTGGAGGTATTGATATTTTTTACGACCAAAATTATTTTACCGATTACGAAAATGTTTTTTTAAAACAACCACAAGGTATAAATCAAGTTCGTATGTCGGCCAAGCTTGGTTATTCTTATAATATAGGTAGAATAAGTTTGCCAATTGAGTTGGGATATTATTTTTTTAACAATGCTAAAGCCGATGCCCCTATTGTAAGTCGCTTGGCAGTACGTTATTATAGCAAATGCGGTTTAGTGGGCCATGTAGGCTTACGCACACATTTTGCAGTAGCTTATAATTTTGAATACGGCTTAGGGTATAGATTATTTTTAGGACGAAAATGATACTTAAAACATTAAAATATTTAGTTATAATTATACTTATTTTTTCTTGTAAAAAAGAAAATGCATTAGATTGTTTTAAATCTACTGGTATACAAAAAAACGAAACCCGTTATTTGGACAATTTTAACAGAATAAAAACGTACGATAAAATTGAGGTAACCATTATTAAAGGCAGCGAGTATAAAATAGAAGTTTATGCTGGAAAGCACCTATTATCAAACATTATTACGAAAGTTACCGATGGTATTTTAAGCATTCAAAACAAAAATAAATGCAATTTTGTTCGTGGGTATAAAAATAAAATTACTGCCCTTGTTACTTTACCTTATTTAAATTTGGTAGAAAATTTAGGTGTGGGCACTGTTTATTTTGATGCTAATTTTAGCCAAGATACACTAAAAGTTAGAGCCGAAAATTCAGGCGATATTTATATTAACGGAAATTATTATCGCATTACAACCAGTTCGCATGGCGATGGCAATATTTATGCTAACGGCACGTGTAATACTTTATCAGTTTACATGTACGGCACTAACTTTTTTTACGGACAAAATTTAATAATAACTAATTATGTTTTTGCTGAAAACATAAGTATTGGTAGTGCTTATATTAACGCACCAAACAATGGTACTTTTGAATGTAATATTCATAAAGATGGTAATATTTATTACACGGGTAATCCAACAGTATTAAATGATTTTAGCGATGGTACAGCTAAAGGTAAATTAATAAAAAATTAACCTACTATATATTTATCGGTTAAAAAGCCTTTATTAGCTAATTATTTTTTTATTTATAAATAATTATATTACCTTAAACGCTTGGTATTTTATGCCCTTATGGAAAAACAGCCTTTATTAGAAGTAAAAAATTTAGTTACCCAATTTAAAAGTGAAAGTGAGTACACAAAAGCTGTAAACGATATTTCATTTACCCTTCACAAAGGCGAAACAATTGGTATTGTGGGCGAAAGTGGTTCTGGTAAATCAGTTACCTCACTTTCTATTATGCAATTAATCCCTAATCCTCCAGGTAAAATTACGGGGGGAGAAATTATTTACCACACAAAAAATGGCAGTAAAGTAGATTTAGTAAAAACTAAAAATGACGAAATGCGCCGTTACCGTGGTAACGAAATTGCCATGATATTTCAAGAGCCTATGACCTCGCTAAACCCTGTAATTAGGTGTGGCGATCAAGTTATGGAAGCACTTTTATTGCATCAAAAAATTACAAAAACACAAGCTAAACAAAAGGTATTAGACTTATTTAACGAAGTGCAATTGCCAACGCCCGAACGCATGTTTAGCAGTTATCCACACCAATTATCGGGTGGGCAAAAACAACGTGTAATGATTGCAATGGCAATGAGTTGTAATCCTAATATTTTAATTGCCGATGAACCCACAACTGCATTAGATGTTACTGTTCAAAAAACAATTTTAGAATTAATGCAAAAATTACAACAACAACACAATATGGGTATTTTATTTATTACCCACGATTTAGGTGTTATTGCCGAGTTGGCCGATACTGTTGTGGTAATGTATAAAGGTAAAATTGTAGAACAAGGCCCAGTATTACAAATTTTTTCAAACCCAAAACACCCGTATACAAAAAGTTTATTAGCCTGCCGCCCACCATTAGACAGAAGGTTAAAGCGATTGCCTGTTGTGAGTGATTTTATGATGCGTGGTGAAAATGGCGAAATTATCGAACTTCAAAAAAATGTAAGCGATGCGTTACAAAGCGTTTCAATTACAGCAAATGAGCGCCAGCAACAACACGAAGAACTATATAAACGCGATAAAATATTAGAGCTACAAAATGTAAAAACATGGTTTCCATCTAAAAAAACATTATTTGGTAAAGTGTTAGATTATACTAAGGCTGTTGATGACGTGAGTTTTGATGTTTATGAAGGTGAAACCCTTGGTTTAGTAGGCGAAAGCGGATGCGGTAAAACTACTTTAGGGCGCACCATTTTAAAATTAACCGAAGCATATTCAGGCAAAATATTTTATAAGCGACAAGATTTGTTGCACATGAAAGAAAGTGATTTTAGAGAACATCGCCGCCATTTGCAAATTATTTTTCAAGATCCATACTCTTCGCTAAATCCACGCATTACCGTTGGTAATGCTATTATGGAACCCATGAAAATTCATAATATTTTAAATACCAATACCCAACGACGAGACAAAGTATTTGATTTATTAAAAAAAGTGGGTATGGAAGAAAAGCATTTTAACCGTTACCCACACGAGTTTAGTGGTGGGCAACGCCAACGTATTTGCATAGCTCGTGCCTTGGGTTTAAACCCGCAGTTTATTATTTGTGATGAGAGTGTAAGTGCTTTGGATGTGAGCGTACAAGCGCAAGTTTTAAATTTATTAAACGAATTAAAACAAGAGTTTAAGTTTACCTATATTTTTATTAGTCATGATTTAAGTGTTGTTAAATTTATGAGCGACAGAATGGTGGTTATGCAAAAAGGTAAGGTAGAAGAAATGGGCGATGCCGATGAAATTTATAATAACCCGCAAAGCGAGTATACAAAAAAATTAATCAGTTCTATACCAAAAGGCACCATCGAAAATATTAAAGCAAGTATGGAAAAGAAAAATTTAGTATTGAGTGTTTAATAAAAATGATTGGTTAAACCGTTTATACCAAATGTACAAATCTATTATTTATAAAATACAATGAACTTTACCAACTACAACTTTACTGTTACCAATCGCTTTGTACGTTATGCAAAAATAGATACACAAAGCGACCCAACATCTGCAACTTGCCCTAGTACCGAAAAACAAAAAAATTTAGGACGTTTATTAGTTCAAGAATTAATTGAAATGGGTATAAAAGATGCTGAGCTAGACGAACACGGTTACGTATATGCTACTTTAAAATCAAACACTACAAAGCAAGTTCCTACCATTTGTTTTTGTAGTCATATAGATACATCGCCCGATTGTAGTGGTACCAATGTTAATCCTGTTATTCATGCAAAATTTAATGGAAAAGATATTGTACTGCCCAACGATACAACCCAAATTATAAAATTTGTCGAACACCCAGCTTTAGCTCAGCAAATTGGTAACGATATTGTAACTGCTGATGGCACTACACTTTTAGGTGCAGATAATAAAGCTGGTTTAGCAGAAATTATGGATGCTGTAAATTATTTAATCAATCATCCCGAAGTTAAGCATGGCGATATTCGTATTTTATTTACACCCGACGAAGAAATTGGAAGAGGCGCTGATAAAGTAAACATTAAAAAACTAAACGCACAATTTGGTTATACTATGGATGGCGAAACACTGGGGCATATAGAAAACGAAACCTTTAGTGCTGATGCTGTAAGTATTGTAATTAAAGGCTTTTCAAC
>JANYEQ010000047.1 GCA_025363015.1 Bacteroidota bacterium | reverse complement strand
TTCTTCTTCGTAAGCATCGGCTTTTAATTCGGCTAAATAAATACAAATTTCTTGGGCTTGTAAATCTTTAGGCCAAAGGGTTTCGTCTACTTTAACAGGTTTGTTTAAAAATTCAAAACCAAGACTTTTTAATAAATCTTGTCTGCGGGGCGATGCCGAGCCTAAAATTAATTGGTAAGGAAAATCTTTAAGTGTGTTTTCGATTGTGTTCATATATTTTAATTGTAATAAAAAATTATACTATAAGCTAGGCCTATAAACATAACAAATTTAAGCATTAAACTTGTGCGTTTAAATTGTTTTGCTGTTTGCGCTTTTAATGTGTTATATGCCAAAAACAAAAGTGGTAAAATTAAACCTATTACTATATACCCATTACTTGTTGTAATTAAAATATGCTGAGGTTTAAACGAATTATAAACGACAACCAATAGCAAAACGGCCGATATTACTAATAAAAAAAATGCTGTTAACTTGCTTGATTGTATGCCCCAACTTATAGGCATAGTTTTACCCCCAGTTTCTTTATCGCCTTTATAATCTTCTATGTCTTTAATAATTTCGCGGGCTAAACTTGTAATAAAAGCAAATAACGAAAAAATAAATGTTATTTTAAAACATGATAAAATAACTGTCCAATGATTAGAATTAAAATTAGGGTATACATGCTGCATAACACCCATTTCAAACACAAAAGGCATAAAAGCTACGGCTGATGATAACACCGAAACAACAATATTACCCACTAACAATTGTTTTTTAAAATGCGTACTATAAAACCAAAGCAGTATAGCTGCTGCAAAATGAAAAATAGATAGGCGTAAATATCCTACTTTTAAAGCGGCAAATACACCTATTAAAACACCTAAAATTGTAAATGTAAGATGTAAAATTATGGCCCAACGACGTTTAATAACCCTATCTAACACTACGGTTTCGGGGTGATTTATTAAATCGGTTTTTACATCAAAATAATCGTTAATGATATAGCCCGCAGCTGCAATTAAAACAGTGCTTAAAACAATTAAGTTAAATAAAATATTATTTAACTCTAATGTAATACCATTTAAAATTAAAATTTTTTGCATTACAAAATAACGTAATAGTATTTGCGTTAAAGCAATAATAATAAGGTTTTCGAGTCTTATAAGCTTTAAAAAAGCAATGAGTTTATTATTTAATAAATTGTTTTTCAATTATAGTTTAGTTTTTGAAATTGTAAATCTAAAATAGCATTACCACTTTACAATTTCCCATTTACCTTGTACACGCAATACTTGCTCAATTACATCTCTTACACAGCCTTCGCCCCCTTTTTGTGAGGATACATATTGACAAATACTTTTTATTTCTGTAGCGGCATCATTTGGGCAAACAGCTACACCAACTCTACTCATTACTTCCCAATCGGGTAAATCATCGCCCATATAAAGCACCTCTTCATCCTTCAAGTTATTGGCATAAATATAATCTTTATAGCATTGTAATTTATCGTGTTGATTAATAAAAATATCTGTAATATATGTTTTTTCTAAGGCTTTTTTTACGGCTACATTATTACCGCCTGTGATGATTACCACTCTGTATTTTTTTTGCACAGCCATGTGAAGAGCATACCCATCTTTACTATTCATATTTCGAACCATTTCGCCACTTTCCATTACCAGTACTTTGCCATCGGTCATTACACCATCAACATCAAATATTAAGGTTGTAATTTTTGTAAGCGCTTGTTTAAAATTAAGCATATTAATGAGTTTGTTGTTTAATAATTAATTGGGTTAAGTGTGTATAAATTTTTTTTAAATCCCTATCGGTTTTCAATAGCTTTATATGTTTTTTTATAACCGGTTCATCATGTCGTTTTGCTGGTCCAGTTTGTGCTTCCAACGGCGTTATGGTATTTAATTTAAAAATAGATTGTTGAATTAAGGGAAGTAAAATTTTAAAATCAACATTTACTCTTTTTAGTTGATGATTGGCAGAAGCGTACAACGCATTTGTAAAATTATTAACTAATACTGCCGCTAAATGAATATGTAAACGTTGATTGTAATTAACTTGTAATGTGTGTTTTGAAAATAACTTTGCTAAACGTGTTACTAATTTAAAAGTATGATTATTATTTGCACCAATTAAGATGGGAATTTTTTTCCAGTTAATGGTATCGCCTTTACTAAAGGTTTGTAGAGGGTAAAAAACAGCTTGGCAATAATTATTTGTTTTAATGGCTTCAATAGCTGTGCTCCCCGAAGTATGCACAACAATAGATTCTTTATTAAAAGGCATTATTTTTTTTGATACAGAAGAAATATGAGAATCAGATACACAAATAAAATAAAAATTAGCGCCAGTAATTATCTCGTTTAAATTAATAAAAGTGTTGCAGTTTAATTGGGTTTTAAAATCGTTTAAGGCTTTGTTTGCTTTATGATTGTAAACCGAAATTTCGAATTTTTTTAATGAACAAAAATGTTTTGCTAAATGCCAAGCTACATTGCCGCAACCAATAATTACAATATGTTGCTTTTGTATTTTGGTCATTTATTCTTTTATGGATTTTAATTTTGATGTTCTTAGTCTTTCCATCATTGCAATAAAAGTGCCTATTGCCATTATTAAACAACCTAACCATAAAACATTTATGTATGGAAAAACATAGGCCTCCATTACAATAAAATCTTTATTATTTGCTAATTTTTCGCTCATGGTAATTTCAATAGTTCCTTCTTCAGGATTAATTTTCCAAAACACAAACTTTAAGCCTAGTTTATCAATTACATCTTCTTGCGGAATAACAACATTGTTTTTTATAATGTATTTAGGTAAGGCTTTAAACTCATTGCTTTGAGCATCAATAGCCCTTAATACCGCGGTAACTTCTAATAACGAATCGTTTTTTTGATATTGCTCTTTGTTTAAATTTGTGCGTAACGAATCAATTACAATAATGGCGTTGCTTGAAAATAAGGTGTCGCCTACATGGCCTATATAATTTTTTGCTGATGCGTAAGCATTTTTTTTCTTTGTAGTCGTGTCAACACTTAAAACAGCATAGGTAACGTGGGTATATACATCGCGGCTTAAATAATGTTTAGTTGCAGGCTCGGGGGCTTTACCCATTAATGGATTATCTTGTACACGAGGTATTAGTGTAAAGTCAAGTTCGGGTTTATGGTCTTTATTTAATTTTAAATAATCTATATTAAAATAAAAATTTATGCCTTCTTGTTTTTTACCTGTGTAGGTTACTAAATACGGACCCATTGTTAACGTATCACCTTGGGTTAATAAAATACTTTTTTTATCATCAAAATCGCTACCCAAACTGCTTACTTTTTTAGCGGCTGTATTTTTTGATAATACTACTTTTTTAGAAGTTGAAATTAAAGCACCAATTAAAATTAAAGCAAAACCAATATGAGCGATAGAAGCCCCACTTTTTTTAATGTTGCCTTTTAAAATATTTAGCCAATAATCAACATTTGCAAACACAGCAAATAAGCCAGTAATAAATAACATAGAGTAGCTAATTAAATTCCATTTTTGATCAGAGCTTGAAAAACCATTTAAAAAATAAAGCGGTATAGAACAGGCTAACCCAAATAAAACAGCTAAACCAAAACTGTAACTTATGCGTTTGTAAAATTGCTTGGCATTTGTTTTTTTGTATTTTAAAAATTGTGCCGATGCAATAACAATAAGTATTAAAATAGCAAAAGGCACAATCCACATATTATAAACAGGCACTTTTGGTGGCGCATATTCGGTGCCAAATAATTTATTTATTACAGGGATAGATGTAAAATACGTAATAATTAAACCAGATAATAAAAATAATAAAGAGCCTAAAAACATCCAAAATTCGCGCGAGTATAATTCTTCTTCTTCTTTTTCTTTTGGAAAAAATTTATAATACGAAATAAAGGTTACAACAACCGACGCGCCTATCCACACCATTAATAAGTAGGTTTTATAGCCGTACAGTAATCCAAAAAATAATAAAAGTAGCGAACCAACAATATAACTTACCCTAAATAATTGGTTGGTTATTAATAAAAATACGCTGATAAAAATAAAGGTAAGCACATACAGCACCAATTGCCCTGTCATGCCCAAATCGGTAAAAGCATGTACAGATGCGTTGCCTAATACACCGCTTCGGGTTAAAAAAGTAGAATAGAGAACCAATAAAAATCCACCAATTGCTAATAAATGAGTGGTAAATAAACTACCGCCTTTATTTTTATTAATAATCATAGTATGCCCTGCGGCTACTAAAATTAACCAAGGCACTAACGATGAATTTTCAACCGGATCCCAAGCCCAAAAACCACCAAAGCTTAAAGCTTCGTAAGCCCAAGCACCTCCCATTAAAATACCTATTCCTAAAATTAAAATGCCAAAGTATGTCCAAGGTAAAGCAATTTTTTGCCAACTGGCGTAACTTCTGTTCCATAAAGCGGCAATGGCAAAAGCAAAGGGCACCAGGGTAGAGGCAAAGCCTAAAAATAATGTGGGTGGATGAATGGTCATCCAATAATTCATTAACAAAGGATTTAAGCCTCGTCCATCAATTTTAGAAAGATAGTTTGGGTTTTTTAGAAAAGGCAGGTTTTGAAATAAAGAATGTTCGCGAAGTAATAAAAAGGGATTAGATCCAATTTTGTAATCTATAAAATAAATACCTAACAGCATACTTGCTAAAAATACTTGTACCAACGAAAAAACCGTCATTACTGGTACTTCCCATTCATTATTTTTAAGTTGGCGTTTTAAAATACCTCCTAAAACAATGTTCCAAAACGTCCATAATAAAAAACTACCTTCTTGTCCTTCCCAAAAGCAGGATAGAATGTATTTCATATCCATTGCTTTATTACTGTGCTGATAAACGTATTGGTATTCAAAATAATGATTGAATAACATAAAAAATAATATTCCAATGATTCCAAGTACCGCAAAACTGTGTAGGTTAAAGGAAAAGCGGGCTAATTTTTTAAAATCAGTATTTTTAGAGGCCAAATAATATGAAAAAAAAGAGAGTAGGGCAGCTACAAATGATAAAACCACAAAGGCATTACCCATGTTGCCAGCCCACAAACGTTCGCTAATGTAATTAATAGAGTTCATTTTTATGCGTACAAAAGTACACAAATTGAGGCGGAAACGGTAATTATTTTTTGGATAGATGAATCCCTATATTCTTAGATTAATTCAACGTTTGCATACCAAAACCCTTTGGTTATTTTATTGTTTTTATCGGGTAGCTGTAGGGCTATATCCAAAGGTTTATATAATATATCCGTAACTGCAACTAATATGGGCTTTTTAAAAATAAAACCTTCGTAGCAATAGCTATGGTATTCGCCATTTTCTCCGCAGGGGTCAATGTCTTTCGCTAGGCTATTTATATAATCTTCATCAATTATTTTGCCCACCTGCTCTTTTTTTAAATAAGCATCGTTACCACAACATACTATTGTTTTATAATTTAAATTTAAAAATTGCTGTATTAGTTTAGCAGTATTCATTTTCCATAAAGGAAAAATGGCTGCCATATTTAGTGTAGCTAATTTTTCTTCGCGATATGTGCGCAAATCTTCTAAAAAAATATCGCCAAAAACAACGGTATTAATGCCTTCGGCTTTTGCCTCTAATAAAACTTTTGTTAATTGTTGCTCATATTCTTCATTACTGGCTTCATATACGTATACTTTTTTTAAGGGAATACCTATTGAATGGGCTTGCGCTTCCATTAGGCTTTCGTGTATGCCGTGCATAGATACTCGCTTTAAATGTCCGTTTATGGATGTGAGTAAATAACACACTTCGTATATATTTTGTTGCAATATAAAATGGAGGCAAAGAGATGAATCTTTACCTCCACTCCATGAAAAGATAACTTTTTTCTTTTGCAACAGCTTAGTTTTTAATAAACTTTTTAGTAGAAATTAATTGGGCGTTGTTGTACGTTTTAATAAAATAAATGCCAGTTTGTAAATCAGTTAAAGCAATTGTATTTTGGGTTGTTGTAATAATTACTTGCCCTAATTGGTTTACAATCTCTGCGCTTGTAAAAGCAACGATTGAACGAATTGTAATTTGGTGTTGCGCTGGGTTAGGATAAAGTACACTTTCACTTTCACTATTTTTAATGTCATTAAGCCCAGTTACTACATTTAAAGTTGTAAAATTATCTAAACAAAAATAACTTGGCGTATTCATTCCAAAACTACCATTATCACTTGATGATAGCGTAAATATTAAACTATCCGCATTACCCAAACTTGTTAAGTTTACATATTGCCACGTTTTTACAATATAATCTTGTGTGTTATTTGTAAAACGGTAATCGGCTAAATAAAAGGTAACACTATCTGTACCAATAACACCGCCCAAATATTTTTGAATTTTTAGTTTAAACCAATCTGGGTCGTTACCTGTTGTACCACCAAATTTTTTAGCAAACATATCACCATCACGCATACTAATGGCAGCAAAGGTATTGTTGTTTACATAAAAGCCTGCCATTTGTTTGCCTTGTGCCGTTGTGTTAAATTTTAATACAGAGCCACCTTGTCCTACTGCATAGTTTGTAGAGTTGGTATAACCTACTGCCGAACGTGCACTGTACTGATTCCCTGAGCCTGCCGTTGAGCTATCTTTCATATTACTGTATGCCCAACCACTTTCCCAATAGCCGCCAAAGTTACCATTATAAGTGTTTGGAAATATACAATTGCCACTTGTAAAGGTACCGCTTGTAGATACGGTTGGGTTGCTGGTAGACCCATTCCAATAAGAGTTTGGGCTAAGACTTAGGTTTTGCAAATCGGCTGTTGTTTGCGCTGTGGTTGTAATTGAAGCAAGAGCTATAGTAGCTACTATTACCATGTTTTGTAATTGTTTTTTCATTTTTTCGTTTGGTTTTTTTTGTTGATTTATTTTACTGATTTATGACTATTTTCCTATGACTTACGACTTTTTAGTATACTGTAACGAAATACCTACTTCAAAGTTTTGCAATGGCATTGGGCGATTAGAGATAATGGTATAATTAATGTTAAATAAATTATTACAAGCAGCAAATAAAATTAATTTACTTTGGTTTAAATTTAAAGTAGTAGTTAAGCGTAACGATGAGTAATGGTAAGGAGTTAGCCACTGTGTATTATCACTAGTAGTAAATCGGTAACCCAGGTATTGATGATAGTAGGTTAATATGGTGTTATCATATCCTATAGAAAAATTGGCATTAACGCTATAGCGTGGCGTATAAATTAATTGTTTGTTTTGTGTGTTATCATTTTCTTGATAATTACTTTTAACGGTAGATAATACATAGCTTGTAGCAACGGTTGTAAAGGCTTTAAATTTATTTTTTTGATAATGTAATTTCCATGTGGTTTCTGTTCCTCTGCTCCAAACCTGTTGAATGTTTATAGGTTGTGGGTTTCCATAAGCACCTGGTGTCCATAAAATCCAATCGTTTACGGTTCTACTAAATGCTGCCCCCGAAATAGAGACTAAAAAATTATGGTATTGTTGTTTGTAATTTAATTCGCCCTCGTAAGTGTAGCCCTGTTCGGGTTTTAGGTTGATGTTTCCGCCAGGTTGCCAATACAATTCGTTTAAGGTGGGCATGCGATAAATTTTGGCAATATTAATTTTACTGCTTATGTTTTTATATAGAAAATAAGTGGCACTTACGTTTCCGGTAATGGGTAAGGCGCTGGTGTTATAATATTCAACGCGTGCCTGCGTATAAACAATTAATTTTGTGTTAAAATATTCGCCCTTGTTGCCAAGCAATAAAGACACTTTGTTTAAACTTTTTGTACTTACATAGTTTTGCGTAAATGCTGTATTTGAGGTAGCATTAAGCCCTACATTTATTTGCTGGCTGTGTAGCCATTTATAAAAATGCTCGTTTTCAAAAATAATAGTTTGTACCCGACTTTTAGAAAACAGACCCGCAACGCTATCTGTATAATTTAAATTATCGTTAAAAAAAGCGCCTCTAATACTTGCGGTATATTTGTTGGTCACGTAACTCCAGTTAACTGTAATACGAGCACTTTTATCGTATTGGTATTGTTTACTAATACTGCTTTTATTAAACATGGGCAGCTCCCTATTATTTGTAGTTAACCAAGCATTAATACTTAGTAGTTGCTTTGGATTAATTAAAAATTTAAGTTCTTGTAGCAAACCATAAAACGCATATGCCGCATGCTGTTGGTGTTTTAATGTGTGTTCTTTATCGGTAGTATCTTTATAAGTAAAATTATTTTTACTGCTATTGGTATACATTTTAGTAGAGCTTATAAACCGTTTGGCACTGTAATTAAGCTGTGTACTTGCATTAAGCAAACCAAAATTACCACGGCTAATATTTACAGATGTAAACAGCCCCTTATTAAAATTTAAGGTATTGTTTAAATGTATGCTTCCGCCTACAGCTCCGCTACCCCAGTTACCACTCGAACCGCCATACTCTACTTCCACATGATCAAACAACACGCTGGGCAATAACGCTAAATCTAATTGTCCCAACATAGCGTTTTGTATGTTAAATCCATTCCACAAAACGGCTGTTTGGCTAGCATTACCTCCTCTAAAAGCAGTAGTTGCTAATGCGCCAGGGCCATAGTTTTTTATAAATACGCTTGAGTTTAGGCTTAACACATCGGCTATGGAGTTAAACTTAAATTGTTGTTGAAGGCTTGAATCTATTGTTTCGGTTTTTTTACCAATTTGCGAGAGTGTTATTTTTTTTGCAACAACATCTACCTCATTTAGTACAACAGTATCTTGCGCTACAAAATAAAGCGGACAAAATAGTATCAGGCCGAAAATAAAAAATAATCGACAGGCAATACACCTATTTAAAACTACATTCAATGCAATGAAAATTTTTAGTCGCTCTAAACCATACCTCCCGATAGTGTTGAACTGTGTTGCCTTTGGCAGGTCTTCTGACTCGTTCTTGCTTTGTCGCCTTCCCGTTTTAATTAAACAGTGGCTAAGAATGACAAAACTTTATTAAGAACATACAGCAGCGGGTACTGTTAACGATTTGCACGTTATTCCCTATTATCTTGTTGTTACACAAAACCAATTGCAAGGCAAATGTAATGATTAAAAATGAATTTTTATATTATTAAAAAAGCATTTCCATTTAAATGGAAATGCTTTTTAGTTTGTAATAGTTTATACACTTTACTCTTTCACAATTTTTTTGTGGATGATGCCCTTATCGGTTTCAAGCTGTAGCATGTAAATACCTGCTGCTAAGTTTAAAATAGTAATTTGTGACGAGTAAGTGCCACTGTAAACTAGTGTACCCATTTGCGAATAAATTAAAATACGTTTAGGGTTTAATAATGTATTTAAGGTAAAATTTAAAGTAGAGTTACTTGGGTTAGGAAATACCGTAACATCTTTATTTAACAACACATTTTCGTTTAAACCTACAACCGTAGATTTTGTGTTAGCGCTTACCCTTGCTGTAACTGTAGGTGTAAATATTGCTATTGAATTGTAGCTTACTGAAAAAATAGGGTATTTTTGAGTGGCATGATAATAATCGTAATTTGTTATTCTAACAGTAACAGGTATTGGAAAAGGAGTGGTAATAATTCCGTTTACGGTTGTTGATTGAGTTGTTTTAACACGCAACACATTAGTAAATACTTGCCCACCAGGTATGTTTAAGGTGCCATTACCATCGGCATTTACGGTTAAATTACCCGAAAAATTACTATTAGAAGTTGAGGTTTTAACTGTACCACTAAAGGCATCGTTATACGTATTGGCATACGTAAACGGAAACTTTGCAACAATAGCTGTATTTGTAAAATTTAAGCTGGCAATGCCAGAAAAATTAGTACCAATTAATTCGGTTTGCATAGTGGGTGTAGCCGTTGATTTAAAAAAATTATTGCTGTTTTGTACAAAGTTCGTTCCAGGGTAATCGGTAGCAGATGCTACTGCTGTAGAGGACGTATAAATGGTGGAGGTAACCGAGTTGCCCAATACCGTAAGGGTAGAATAATCCCAAATTACATTATTGCCCGTTACAGCATTAATGGTTTTAATATTTACCATTCCTGTATCTACTAAATAAGCCTTGTTGGTATCGCCAATAATGGGTTCGTTATTAGCTTTAGTTAAACTTAATTGCGCAGTGGCAATGTTAATTGCAAATAATAATGTTAAAAGTGTTAAGTAAAGTTTTTTCATGCTGTAAGGGTTAGTAATTAATTAAGCTAAGATATAAAAAATAACAATGGGTTTTGTTAAAATTTAAGTAAGCTTGTAAGCTGTATCTCTATAAATTTATAACTTTACCTTTTTTATGGAACAAACGTTTGATATTATTATAATTGGTGGCGGCATTGTGGGCCTGGCTACTGCTTTAAAATTGGTAACCCAACACCCCACTAAAACAGTTTTGGTTTTAGAAAAAGAAAACCAAGTGGCGGCTCACCAAACATCGCACAACAGCGGCGTTATACACAGTGGTATTTACTATAAACCAGGCTCTTACAAGGCGCGTAATTGTGTAAGTGGGCGCAGAGAATTAGTACAGTTTGCTAAAGAACATAAAATTAAATTTGATATATGTGGTAAAATAATAGTAGCTACCGATGAAAGCGAACTACCACACATGAACAAAGTATTTAACAACGGTATTGCAAATGGGGTAGAAGATGTAGAGTTAATTACCAGCGCACAAATAAAAGAAATTGAACCTTTTTGCGAAGGCATTGCAGGTATTAGAGTAGGTTGCACCGGTATTATTGATTATGGAGATGTGGCCCGAAAGTATGCCGAATTAATTAATGCCAAAACCAATGGTAGCAAAGTTTTAACCGGTCAAAAGGTGATAGATTTTATAAAAAGTACCAATTATACAACGGTGGTTACTAATAAAGCAAAGTTTATAGGTAAATACATTATTAGCACTGCTGGCTTACAAGCCGATAGGCTTACAAAAAAAGAGGGTACAAAAACTAACGCCGCTATTGTAGGTTTTAGGGGCGATTATTACGATTTAACGCCAAAAGGTTTATCAAAAGTAAATCATTTAATTTACCCCGTACCCAATCCTAAATTTCCATTTTTAGGAGTGCACTTTACGCGCATGATAAAAGGTGGTACCGAGTGCGGACCCAACGCCGTATTTGTATTTGATAGAGAAGGTTATAAAAAAACAGCATTTAGTTTAAAAGATACTACTCAAGCCTTTACCTATGGCGGCACATGGAAATTTTTTGCAAAACACTGGCGTTTTGGTTTAGACGAATACCGAGGTGCATTTAGTAAAACCTATTTTTTAAACAGGTTACGCAAATTAATTCCGAGTTTAGAGCAAGACGATATTGTGGCAGCCCGCTGTGGTATTAGGGCCATGGCCTTAGCCCCCGAAGGCGAAATGTTAGACGATTTTAAAATAGAAAAAAATGGCAATGCCTTACACGTTATTAATAGCCCAAGCCCCGCAGCTACAGCTAGTTTAGCCTATGGGAACGAAATTGCATTAATGGCTACCGAGTATTTTAATTTAAAGTAAGGTAAACATAAGCCTTGTAGCCTTTCAGTTTCACCCCTTGTCCATATTATTCTTTTAGTTTTTATTGTTTTGTGATTTCTAATACACCTCTTTAATAGTGTGAATTATATAACTTTTTAGTTTGGCAATGTAACACATTCATATTTAAGTGCTGCAACTTTGTACCGTGAAAACGCCTTCACCTTTATATATACTAGTGGCGTAAAACTAAAACAAAAAAAATGAAAACAGGAAAAATTATTACAACTATTGCGATTGTATCCATTAGTTTATTTACAGGATGTAAAAAAAAGACCACAACAGAAGCTACCTCGCCAACAACATCTAACCCTATTGTAATACCCATACAAACCACCACTCAAGCTCAGGTAGCAATGGCTGGCGCAGCAAATCTTGCTATTCTTGCAGGCTCAGGCATTACAAATACAGGCGCAACAAATATTACAGGCGACATGGGTTTAAGCCCAGGAACGTCAATTGGTGGTTTTCCTCCAGGTATATTGGTTGGAACGCAACACGTTAATGATGCTATTGCCAACCAAGCTAAACTTGATTTAACAGCCGCATATAACGATGCTGCCGGAAGAACTTGTACCGATATTGTAGCAATAGCTGGCAACGTTGGCGGACTCACATTTACACCAGGTTTGTATAAGTCAACATCTTCATTAGAATTATCATCTGGCGATTTAACCTTTGATGGCAAAGGAAATCCAAATGCTGTTTTTATTATACAAATTGCATCTGCACTTACTGTAACTTCCGATCGTAAAGTAATTTTAGCCAATGGGGCTTCTGCTGCAAATATTTTTTGGCAAGTAGGCACATCGGCAACTTTTGGAACCACTTCGGTTTTTAAAGGAACGGTAATGGCTCTTCAATCTATTTCGTTTAATACTGGTGCAACACTTACTGGTAGAGCATTAGCAAGAAATGGCGCAATCACTATGTCAGGAAACACCATTGTAAACCAATAATTTTTTTATAAACTAAACCAAATTAAAATATATTTATGAGAATAATTAAAATAATTAAAAATGTATCTCTAGCCATTTTTTTATTTACGGCAGTAATGCTTCCCGTTCAAAGTTGTAAAAAATACCCCGACGGGCCGTTAATTAGTTTTAGAACAAGAACAGCAAGAGTTGCTCAGGCTTGGAAAATTGATAACGCCAAAAAAAATGGGTCTGATTATACATCATTTATGTCGGGTTATACCGAAACCTATACCAAAGGTGGAGACTATTCGTATGTGTGGGGTAGCTTTGGTGGAACGGGTACTTGGGCGTTTCAAAACAAGGATAAAGAAATAAATTTAAAAGGAGTAAGTCAACAATCTTCACATACCTTAATTATTCTTAAGTTAGAAGAAAAATCGTTTTGGTATTATTATCTTGAAGGAAATGATAAATATGAATTTCACATGATTCCCAAATAATAAAAACCGTATCTTTTTTAAAGAAACACTGCAGAAACGTAGTGTTTCTTTTATTTAAATTAATTCCTGGTTATAATAAAAGGGAGAAGAGCCGTTAAATTTTTTGAAACAAACGCCTTGTTGGGCTATTTAAAGCCTAATGGAGTTAAAAGTAACGCTTTATAAAAGTGTGAATTATATAACTATATATTTTATTTTTGTAAGTAAAATTATTTTTTTTAACCTCATCTTTACAGTGCGAAACTAAGTTAGTAGTAACTGTATTAACCAAAAGTAAGCAAACCAAAATTAAATAAATGGGCAACAGCAAAACTGAAGAACAGGCAACAGTGTAACTGAAGACTAATTTTAAATTTTAATGTATGAATAATTTTATAAAAAAAAGCATAATGGTAACAGCGTTACTTTTTAGCTTTACAATAGCAAATGCTCAAAGTGGCAAAAAAAATACCAGTGTAGATTCTGAAAGTGGAGAAAAATGTTTTGATGCAAATACCAATATTATAAATTTAGGCGTAGGCTTAGGAAGCGGTAATTATTATTCTGCTTATAGTGGGCGTGGCTATAGTTATCATTCAAGCCCAGCTTTTAGTTTTTCTTACGAGCATGCCATTCCTAAAAAATTGGGACCTGGTTATTTGGGTTTAGGTATTTATTTAGGATACCAGAGTGCTTATTCTACATATAACTACTATTGGGATAAGCATGGATACAACAATAATTATTATTATAGAAATAATTGGACTAATTTTATGGTAGCTGTTCGCGGGGTGTATCATGCCGACGCTTTAAATTTTGAAAAGGGAGAACTTTATTTTGGAGGATTAGCTGGACTTAGATTTCAAAATTATCATTATGAAACAAATAATCCAGACCCATATGCCGATAATTATTACGTAAACTCAGGAAACGTTTTTCCAACTTTTTCAATATTTGTGGGTGGAAGATATTATTTAACAAAAAATATTGGATTATTTGCTGAGGCGGGTTATGGAATATCATATTTAACTGGCGGACTAAGTCTTAAGTTTTAATTTTAATATGGATGAGACACAAGCCTGTATTTCTATCATAAAAAGCCTTTCGGGTGTTCACAGTGCTGAAGAACGAGAGGCTTTTTTAAAATGGAGAAAGGAAAGTGAAAGCAATAATACTTATTATCAAAAAGTTAAAGAGCTTTGGAACCAACCTGAAAAAAAAGCCACCACGTTTTTGGGAAAATTTACACCAAAAAAAATAAAGTGGTTTGTGGTTAATCAAGTAATAGGAAACTTAATTGGGTTTATAATTGGATTATCTGTAACACATTTTTTTTCACATTACGTAATAGAAAAAAGGGGAGTAAATAATTTATTTGGCTTAGCGGGCCGTAAAAAAGTAATTGTTAACGATACACCTGAATGGTTTCAATGGACAGTTTCTGTTATAATAGGGTTTATTGCCTTAGAATTTGTAAATTATTTTATTGAAACAAAAAAACACCATGTTATGTGGCGGTTTGTAAAAGGCATAACAAAAAAATGACCTATTGATAAAAAAACGAATCATTAAAATTAATTAAATTTGTTACCAATATAAAGCCTTTTGTTTCTCTTAAGTCTTGTTTCCCTTTATTGCTAATATTGTTCTTTTTCGCTAGGAAAATTTTTGCTTTTCACATCGGCAATGTATTGTTTAAAAGCATTACCCATACTATCATAAAGGTTTAAGTAACGGCGTAAAAAGCGTGGGTTAAATTCGTGGGTCATGCCTAACATGTCGTGGGTTACTAATACTTGCCCATCTACCCCACCACCAGCGCCAATGCCTATTACGGGTATAGCCACACTTTGGGCTACTTTTGTGGCTAAGTGTGCGGGTATTTTTTCTAACACTAAAGCAAAGCAACCATAATCTTGCAACAATTTAGCATCTTGTAAAAGCCTATCGGCTTCTTCCTCTTCTTTAGCGCGTACGTTATAAGTACCAAATTTATAAATACTTTGTGGGGTTAAGCCTAAATGCCCCATAACGGGTATGCCAGCTGTTAAAATACGTTCAATAGAATCTTTAATTTCGCGGCCACCTTCCATTTTTACGGCGTGGGCGCCACTTTCTTTCATTATTTTTACGGCCGATTGCAGGGCTTCTTTTGAATTGCCCTGGTACGAACCAAAAGGCAAATCAACTACCACCAATGCTCTATCAATTGCTCTAATTACAGATGAGGCGTGGTAAATCATTTGATCTAACGTAATGGGTAAAGTTGTTTGATGCCCTGCCATAACGTTACTGGCACTATCGCCCACTAATATTACATCAACACCACTGTTATCAATAATTTTAGCCATGGTATAATCATATGCGGTAAGCATTGATATTTTTTCGCCTCGGCTTTTCATTTCCTGTAGCGAGTGGGTAGTTACTTTTTTAAACTCTTTATGAACCGACATAATTTAATTGTTTATGCTAACGTTAGGTGTAAGCCGTTTTAGGGCTAGGTACATTTATTACAATTTAGCTTTTACTTCTACTAAATCGTATCCTTCAATTATATCGCCTTGTTTAATGTCGTTATAGTTTTCAATATTTAAACCACACTCGTAACCAGTGGCTACTTCTTTTACATCGTCTTTAAAGCGTTTTAATGAGCCTAAGCCACCAGTATGTACCACAATACCATCGCGTATAATACGTACTTTGGTGTTACGCATTACTTTGCCATCTAATACATAACAACCGGCAATGGTACCCACTTTAGTAATGTTAAACACTTCTCTAATTTCAATATTACATACAATTTTTTCAACAAACTCTGGGGCTAACATGCCTTCCATGGCTGCTTTAATTTCGTTAATAGCATCGTAAATAATAGAGTATAAACGAATGTCAATTTCTTCCACTTCGGCTAATTTACGAGCGCTAGTACTTGGCCTAACTTGGAAACCAATTATAATGGCGTTTGATGCTGATGCTAAT
Source organism: Bacteroidota bacterium (assembly GCA_025363015.1). Lineage (GTDB taxonomy): Bacteria > Bacteroidota > Bacteroidia > B-17B0 > Aurantibacillaceae > Aurantibacillus. Next base: position 45,342 of record JANYEQ010000047.1, on the reverse strand, counting down.
AACACATCGCTTTCGCTAATGGCACCAACTGATTTATGAATAATATTTACAGCAACTTTTTCAGTGCTTAATTTTAATAAGGAATCAGATAAGGCTTCAATCGACCCATCCACATCACCTTTTACAATTACATTTAATTCTTTAAAATCGCCAATCGCTAAACGACGACCAATTTCATCTAAAGTAATATGTTTGTGGGTACGAATACCTTGTTCGCGTTGTAATTGTAAACGTTTTGTAGCAATTTCGCGGGCTTCGCGTTCATCGCTCATTACGTTAAATTTATCGCCCGCTGTTGGCGCACCTGTTAAACCTAATACCTTAACGGGATGAGAGGGGCCAGCAGATTTTACTTTTTGTCCACGTTCGTTAAACATGGCACGTACACGGCCGCTATAACCACCAGCTAACATTACATCGCCAATTTTTAAAGTTCCGCTTTGCACTAATATTGTGGCTACATAACCACGACCTTCTTCCATACTGGCTTCAATTACGCTGCCTTGTGCGTTTTTGTCTGGATTTGCTTTTAAATCCATCATGTCGGCTTCTAACAACACTTTTTCTAAAAGTAAGTCAATGCCTAATCCTTTTTTGGCAGATACTTCCTGACACTGGTATTTACCGCCCCATTCTTCTACTAAAATATTCATAGCCGATAAGGCTTCTCTTATTTTATCGGGGTTAGCGCCTGGTTTATCAATTTTATTGATGGCAAAAATCATGGGTACACCAGCTGCTTGCGCATGGTTAATTGCCTCTTTTGTTTGAGGCATTACGCTATCATCAGCAGCAACAACAATAATTGCAATATCGGTAACTTTAGCACCACGGGCACGCATAGCAGTAAAGGCTTCGTGACCAGGAGTATCTAAAAAGGTCATGCTGCGTCCACTGCCATCGGCTAATTGTACGTTATACGCACCAATGTGTTGAGTGATACCACCCGCTTCGCCAGCTACAACAGTAGCTTTACGAATAAAATCTAGTAATGATGTTTTACCGTGGTCAACGTGACCCATAACGGTAACAATTGGTGCACGCGTAATTAAATCTTCTGGTTTATCGGCTTCTTCTTCTTTTATGGTTTCAATATCTTCGGCACTTGCAAAGGCTACTTTGTAACCAAATTCTTCGGCTACAATGCTAATCGTTTCAGCGTCTAAACGTTGATTAATACTAACAAATAAACCCAAACTCATACACGTACTAATAATTTGAGTTACCTGCACATCCATCATTTTTGCTAATTGATTAGCGCTCACAAATTCGGCAACGGTAAGCGTTTTTCTATCTTCTTCGGCAATAACGGCACGTTCGGCCATTTTACCTCTTACGTCATCACGCTTATCTCTACGGTATTTTGATGTTTTAGATTTATTACCTTTTGAACTTAAACGTGCTAAGGTTTCTTTAATTTGTTTTTGTATTTCCTCTTCTGTTAATTCGTGGCGAGGTTTTGCGGGCGTATTAGCATTTGTATTTGTACGCGGACCTTTATTAAACGGTGTGTTGCCACGAGGGGTGCCGTATTTTTCTTTTTTGCGCTCGTCGGCAATTTTAGTTTGCTCGGTACCTACTTTTTTAATTTCTTCAGGGCTTAAGCCACCTTTTTTAATGCGTTTACGTTTTGTACGCGCATCGCCAATTTGTTTTTTAGGAGTTTCTTTTATAACGGGTAATACAATACTTCTTAAAATTTTTGGACCTTCTAGTTTTTCGTATTTGGTTTCAATAAACTCTACTACTGGTGGTGTAACTATTGTTGGAATAACTTGTTCTTTAATAACAGGCACAACCTCAGCAACTACTTCTTTGGTGTCTTCAACTATTTTCTTTTTACCTTTTGTTGGCTTTTCTTCTTCAACTTTTTTGGTTTTTTTACTTGGTTTGGTTTTTAAATTCATCGAATCTAAATCTACCTTGCCAAGTATTTTTGGGCCCTCAACTGTTTCGGTTGTTTGTTTAACCGGTTCAATTATTTCTTTTGTTTCTTCAACAATTTTTGGAGCGATAAAGGTTGTTTGTGCAATAGTTAAATCTTTAATAACTATTTCGGCATCATCTTCTTTATTTTTTTTAGCTTTTAAATCGTCTAAAACAATGGTTTCGCGCTTAATTTTAATGCTATTTTGCGAAACATGTTGAGCTTCTTCGCGGGCAGATTTATCGCTCGAAAATTCTTTAAGCAATAGCTTGTATTCAGAATCGCCAATTTTTCCGTTGGGGTTACTGTCTACTTTTAGACCTTTTGAGCCAAGAAATTCTACAATCTTTCCTAATGAAAGGTTGAATTCTTTTGCTACTTTGCTTAATCGAAGCGTTGATGTTCCTTCTGACATATTTTATTTTTCCTTCTATTTAATTTTGTAAGTACCCAACTTTATTTTGGAAAGTTGTAAACCGTTAGTAGTATTTTATTTTAAGCGGACAGTAGCTTTCCTTTGACTAGGCTAGGGTGAGAGCTTAGTGTCTGATTAAATAAATTAGTTTAATCTTCAAATTCTGATGCTAATACAGCGCGTGCGCTAGCAATAACATCTTCTTCTAATCCTGTTCTACGAGCTAATTCGGCATCGTTTAATTCTAATACTGATTTTGCTGTATCGCAACCAATAGCTTTTAATTTTTCAATTACGTGGCTTTCAATTTCGTCTGCAAATTCTTCTAAGTCCACATCTTCAGTATCAATATCTACGTCTGTATCGCGGAACACATCAATTTCGTAACCGGTTAATTTACCTGCTAATTTAATATTAAATCCCCCTTTACCAATGGCAAGGCTAATTTGGTCGGGTTTTAAAAATACTTCGGCACGTTTGGTATCTTCGTTTAATTTAATATTAGTAATTTTTGCAGGGCTTAACGAGCGTTGAATTAATAATTGCGAATTGGTTGTGTAGTTAATAACATCAATATTTTCGTTTTTTAACTCGCGTACAATGCCATGAATACGTGAGCCTTTCATGCCTACGCAAGCACCAACAGGGTCAATACGATCGTCGTAACTTTCAACGGCTACTTTTGCACGTTCGCCTGGTTCGCGTACAATTTTTTTAATGGTAATTAATCCGTCAAAAATTTCGGGTACTTCGGTTTCAAACAAGCGCTCTAAAAATACGGGCGATGTGCGAGAGACAACAATACTTGGTGTACCATTTTTTAAATCCACCTTACTAACTACTGCTTTTACGGTATCGCCTTTTTTAAAGAAATCAGAGGGTATTTGTTCGGTTTTTGGAAGCAATAACTCATTGCCTTCATCATCCATTAACATAATTTCTTTTTTCCAAACTTGGTAAACTTCTGCAGTAATAACTTCGCCAACTTTTTCTTTATACTTATTGTAAATTTCAGATTTTTCTAATTCTAATATTTTTTGTACTAAGTTTTGGCGTACTGATAATACCGCACGACGGCCAAAATCATCTAATTTTACACGTTCAGATAAATCTTCACCAATTTCAAAATCAGGTTCAATTTTTTGAGCTTCGCTAAAACTTATGTGCTTATTTTCATCATAATCAAACGAATCTTCAGCAAATTCATCGTCAACAATTTTACGATTTTTAAATATTTCCACATCTCCTTTATCAGGATTAACGATAATATCGAAATTTTTGTCTGAACCATACTTTTTAATGAGCATGCTTCTAAACACATCTTCAATAATGCTCATTAATGTTGCTCTATCAATGTTTTTATCGTCTTTAAATAGCGAAAACGATTCTATCAGGTTTGCTGCACTTTCCATTGTTTTGTTGTTAAAATTTAAGTTTAATTTTTGATTCTTTTATTTGATTGTATTGTATGATATGGTATTTTGTTACTAAAACTTTGCCTTTGCCAATGGGCTTATCTTCTTTTACGCTGTATTCTAGTTTTAGTTCATTGGCATTAAATTCTAATAATTTGCCTTCTAATTTTGTATCGTCGTTTAGCTTTATTTGAAAATCGCGCCCCAAATGTTTAGTATATTGGCGTGGCATTACTAGGGGGGTGGTGGCACCATGCGAACTTACATCTAAACTAAAATCGTTTTTTTCAGAGTCTAAATTTTTTTCTAAAAAACGACTAGCGGCCACGCAATCAGCAATGGTAACTCCAGTGTCGCCATCTAAAAAAACATTTATTTCATTACTGCTACTTACTCTAACACCAGTAACAAAAACATTTCCATCACCTAAATGTTGATTTAATAATTTTAATATGTAATCTTTTGTTATCAATTTTTTAGCAATAAAATAGGGGACTTTTTTGTCCCCCTTTCCTTCAACTTTTTTTATTTTGCGATACAAATGTAAGTATAATTTTTTTTATAAAAAAATATAAATTTTTATAAAAATAAGGGCTTTTAGCCAACCTTTTTGGGGTTTTGTTCGTTTAAATAGATAAGAAACAAACCCCCTGTGTAAGCATTGCGCTTAGCACAATGCCCAAGCTTAGGGTTATTAAAACATAATAATTATGAAAAAAACACCGTTTAAAGCGTTTACAATTCTGTTAGGATTGTTGCTTGCAGTAAGTTTTGAAGCCAGGGCAGGGGCTTGGAACAGTTTTGAAAAGATAATTAGTAATAATTTTGGAGATCCGGTAGGTATTTATATTATTACTGGCATTGTGGGTGGAAGTTTGTTGCTTTATTACATATTTAATCACGTAATAAAAGACGAAGAAGAGGTTAAACGACCACATAAACACAATTCTCATCGTCATCATAGGCATGTTGTTCGAAAAACAGCTTAATTTATTTACAAACATATAAACTCCTAAACCTATTATTTTTAATAGGTTAGGAGTTTTTTGGCTTCAAATATTAACTTTTTGTTAAAAAATTTACTTTAAAAAAGTATTTAAAATTTTGTTTTAACGTTGTTATCTTTATTTTTGTGAAAATTTTAAAACAAATATAATGTCAGACATTTCAAACAAAGTAAAATCAATCATCGTTGATAAATTAGGTGTTGATGAAAAAGAAGTAACCCCAACAGCTAGTTTTACTAACGATTTAGGAGCCGATTCATTAGATACTGTAGAGTTAATTATGGAATTTGAAAAAGAATTCAATATAGCTATACCAGACGAACAAGCTGAAAAAATTGGTACCGTAGGCGATGCTATTGCTTACATTGAAGCAAACGCAAAAGGATAATTTTTTATGCAATTAAAACGTGTAGTAGTTACAGGCCTAGGCGCTGTAACCCCATTGGGTAGTAATGTTAACGATTACTGGAATAACCTTATTAATGGCGTTAGCGGAGCTGCGCCTATTACACGTTTTGATGCATCTAAATTTAAAACCCAATTTGCTTGTGAAGTAAAAGGCTTTAATGTTGAAGATTATTTTGATAAAAAAGAAGCTCGTAAATTAGATGCCTATAGCCACTATGGTATTGCAGCAAGTGTGCAAGCTTTTGCCGATAGTGGTTTAGACACCGAAGGTATTGATAGAAATGAAATTGGTGTTATTTGGGGAAGTGGTATTGGAGGTTTAGATACTTTTCAAAACGAAACGTTTGCTTTTGCTAAAGGCGATGGTACTCCTCGTTTTAACCCCTTTTTTATTCCAAAAATGATTGCTGATATATGTAGTGGTCATATTTCTATACGTTTTGGTTTACGTGGCCCTAATTTTACTACCGTTTCGGCTTGTGCTTCTTCTACCAATGCCTTAATTGATGCATTTAACTACATTCGCTTAGGTAAAGCTAACGCCATTATTAGTGGTGGAAGTGAAGCCGCCATTAACGAAAGTGGAGTAGGAGGCTTTAATGCTTGCCAAGCCATGAGTACCCGAAATGATAGTCCAGCAACAGCTAGCCGCCCCTATGATAAAGACCGTGATGGTTTTGTTTTAGGCGAAGGTGGTGGCGCTATTGTATTAGAAGAATTAGAACACGCCCTTGCACGAGGAGCAAAAATTTATGCTGAAATTATTGGCGGAGGCATGAGTGCCGATGCACATCACATTACAGCACCTCACCCCGAGGGTTTAGGAGCTACTTTGGTGATGCAACGCGCCTTAAAAGACGCTGAAATTTTACCAAACCAAATTGATTATATAAATACTCACGGTACAAGTACACCATTAGGTGATACTGCCGAATTAAAAGCCATTACCACTATTTTTGGCGAACAAGCTTACAAATTAAATATTAGCTCTACTAAAAGTATGACTGGTCATTTATTGGGAGGAGCTGGTGCTATTGAAGGTATAGCTACTATTTTAGCTGTTAAAAACGATATTATTCCCCCAACTATAAATCACGTAACAGCAGACCCTGACATTGATCCAAAACTAAACCTTACACTTAACAAAATGCAAAAACGTGTTGTAAACATTGCTATTAGCAATACTTTTGGTTTTGGAGGGCATAATGCGGCTGTGGTAATTAAAAAATTTAACCCATAATATTTTGGCTTTTAAAAACTTTTTATTGCAATTGGTTGTATTTAAAAACAACAAAAGCGATAAAGATTTTAAAAAATGGATAAAGCATACTACCGGTTTTGCGCCAAAAAACATTACGCTATACAAACAAGCATTTTCACACAGCAGCGTTATTAGTAAAAAAGATGCAACGTCATCGCCTAGTAACGAACGCCTGGAGTTTTTGGGCGATGCTATTATAGGAGCTATTATAGCCGAACATTTATTCAATATTTATCCGTTTAAAGATGAAGGTTTTTTAACTCAATTAAGAAGCAAAATTGTAAATGGACAGCATTTAAAAGAGTTGGCATTAAAATTTGGCTTTAATACATTTTTAAAAGCAAGCCTAAGCCATAATGAAAAAACAAAAAGTAGTGCCTATGGAGACGCCTTTGAGGCATTTATTGGCGCTGTTTATGTGGATATTGGTTACGAAAAAACAAAAAAATTTGTACTTACTAAAATTATACAAACCCATGTTGATATAAGCGAATTGGCTGAAACAAACGAGGATTATAAAAGCCAGTTGCAAATTTACTGCCAAAAAAACAAATACATTTTAGAGTATAAGCTGTTAAGCGAAGATAGACAGGGAGCAAACAAAATATATATTATACAAACTATAATTAATGATAAGCCCTATGTAACATTTGAAAACTACAGTAAACGCGTAGCTGAACAAAAGGCAGCACAATTAACGTTACAAGAATTACAAAAAGAAGTTGGCTAAATATAATTTAAATACCGTTAACGATGATTTTGATTTTGTGCTCATTGGCATTATGTGTCCAAATAACCAATACCAAATTATTAGTGCTATTAACGATGTATTAAAAATTAATTTGTACTTACAATCGATAGAACCTTTTAATTTAAAAGATGGGAAGATGTTTAATTTTTCGCTTTATGGTTTTAAAGATGAAGAGTTAGGCTTAGAATATAACGTAATACCTAACCAAAGTAATTTTGAAAAGCCAAACATACACGCAACAAACACTAACGATTTATTTGCAGAAACTAATGTTGATGAAAGTGTGCGATTAATAAAAGAATTACCCAAAACGGATTATTTTATTATTTTAAAAGGCGAAGATTTACACAACTATCAATTTAAAATTATTGATAAACTAAAAACCGTTAGCGATTTTTTACAAGTACAATCTATTGCCGTTGAAGAATTAGTAAGTAAAAAAAACCTAATGTTTTAAGGCTAAAAAACTAGGCATCCATCGTAAACTTATAGCCTACTCCTCTTATCGAGTGAAAATAAACAGGCTCTTTAGGATTTAATTCAAACCATTTTCTAAAATTTAAAATATAATTATCTATTGTTCGTGCCGATGCGTTTTCGTTTACATCCCATAACTTTTCAATAATATCATCGCGCGAAATTACCTTATTGGTATTTATAGTTAATAAATGTAGTAAGCCTATTTCGCGTTTAGAAATGCTGCGTTTATTACCTAATACATCAACAATTTCAAAAGTTTCAAAATTTATTGCACCATTATTAAATTTAAACACGGCATTGTTTTGTTTTTGTGTGCGTTTAATAAGGTTAGTTATTCTTAGTAACAACTCTTCTAAATCAAAAGGTTTAGTAATGTAATCATCAGCCCCCAATTTTAAACCCTTTATTTTATCAATAGTTTGGTTTTTTGCAGTTAAAAAAATTACGGGTGTGGTGGGACTTTTTTGTTTAATATATTTACAAATTTCGAAACCATTAACATCGGACAACATTACATCTAATAATACTAAATGGATGTTTTGTTTGTTTTTATCAAAATCGATAAGAGCGCTGCTACCAGTACTAGAAACAATGGTTTTGTAGTGCTCCAAATCTAAATTTAATTTTAGCGTGTTGGCTAAATTTACTTCATCTTCAATAATATGGATTGTACAGCCTTGCACTATTAAAAACGTATTTGTAAGCGCACGTTAATTTGCCTATTGGTTAAGTAATTGGGAATTGCGTAACGGTTGCCGGTTACATCTTGTATCCAAGTATATGAAACGGTATTTTGCACTTGTAATAAATTAAATACTTCTAAAAATAGCCACATTTCTTTTAAATTATTAAATACGTTTTTTTTCTTAAACTCGCGGTTTTCCTTTATAATATTATACGCAAAACCTGCATCTACTCTTCTATACGGAGGCATGCGTAAAAGTTGTTGCCAACGTAAATGGGTGGGTGGGCCAAATGGTAAACCGCTACCAAATTGTAAATTTAAATTAAATTTTATAGCAGGTATTTTTGGCAAATAATCTTGAAAAAACATACCAAAGGTTACTAATTGATCGGTTGGGCGTGGTATATAACCGGGGTCTACTCTTTGACTATCTACTTTAACTTGGTCAAATGTATAACCTCTTACAATTTGCTCGCCATCTTTATTAAAATAATTGTAGTGAATATTATCTTTACTGTATTCATATGTTCTTAAAAAGCCAATGGTTGCCCAACTTTCTACACTTTTTACAAACTCGCCATTTATTCTAACATCGGCCCCTGTGGCAAAACCTTTAGCATTATTATTTGCAAAATAGCGTATGCGGACATTATCCACTTCATACGGAATTATATTTTTTAAATCTTTAAAGTAACCTGCCATGATAAGTTTAAAAGGCCTATCCCACATTTTAAAATTATAATCGCTTGTAAATACAAAGTGAATACTTTGTTGTGCTTTTACTTGCGTATTAATAGTGCCGCCTATGTTACGTAACTCGCGGTAAAATGGGGGTTGATAATATAAACCACCACTTAATTTAAATAGCCAATCGCGATGCCAGTTGGGTTTAAAGGAAATGGTAATGCGAGGCGAAACTACAAGTTGTTGATTTACTGTCCAGTAATTGCCGCGTACCCCAGCGGTTATATTGATGGTTGACGAATCGGCTAATACTTTGTTATAATTGTATTGTGTGTAAGCCTGCATACGCGAACTAGGCAATGTTATTTTTGTTTTATAGGCATCAATTAAATTTATTTCGGCGGGGCTGTAAGGTATTATAAACCCTGCTGAATCTATAATTCGCCACTCACTCAGCTTATCTTGTATTAATTCTGATTGATAGCGTGCGCCCCATAATAATTCGTTATTATTTTTTAAATATCGCGTGCCTTTATGTTCAAAATTAAAAACGGTGGCAGTTAAATAATTTCGTCCGTTATTTATAAATGTACCAACACCACGATTAAAGGCTACTTGTCCAAAATTTGGTTTTCCTAAATCGGCTTCTAATTGATCAATATAATACTGACCTTGTACAGTATAAAGTTCTTGTTCGTTAGCCCTATAAGCAGAGGTTATGAATTTTAGTTTTGTGTTTGCGCGTGGTCTGTATGTTGCCGAAAGGCCACTCATAAAAGTGGTGTATTGCATTAACTCTTGTCCATCAAAGTAAACAGTAAATCGTAAAGCATCTTTTACGGTGCCAAAATTAGTTTGCCTATTTGTAGGTTTTACAAAATATTTATTTTGTGCTATGCTACTTAAAAGTTCTATTTTAAATTTTGGACTTATATTAAAAGTAATAAAACTTTGAACATCTAATGCGCTGGGCTTGTATTCTCCCTTTGTATCTAAGCCTTTTAGTAAATAACTATTGGTGCGGTAGCGTGTGCCAATGTTCCAAGCAATTAGGCGGTTGTTACTAATGCCTTCTAATTGCACATTACCGCCCAAAAAACTACCAGAGGCAGTACCTGCAAATTTTAAAGGTTTTTTATAAGTTATGTCTAACACACTACTTAATTTATCTCCGTATTTGGCTTCAAAACCCCCGCTACTAAAATTAATGCTTTGTACCATGTTAGGGTTAGCAAAGCTTAAGCCTTCTTGCTGCCCGCTACGTACTAAAAATGGGCGATACACTTCAATATCGTTTACATAAACTAAATTTTCGTCAAAATTACCACCACGCACACTGTAACCGCTACTTAACTCGTTATTACTACTTACCCCAATTTGTGTTTTAATTAAATCTTCAATATTACCAGTGGGCGAGGGTAGTTGTGTAAATAATTTTGGGTCGATGCGTACAACTTCGTTATTCCTATCTTTTGTATCGGTAACTTCAATAACACTAAATGTGTTTTTAAATTTTAGTTTTGGGTTTAAGCTAATTTTTTCGCCATTTTTAGCAGTAATTGTATAATTATATACTTCAAAATTAATATTATAAAATACAATGCTAATAGGCTTTTGGGCATCAATGGTGAGGGCATAAAAACCTTTATCATTGCTTTGAGTATTTTGTTGCGAATTTTCTTTTACACCAATAGTTACATTTTCTATTGATTCGCCTTCGGTACTTTTTACATAGCCGCTAATTGTTGCTGTTTGAGATGTTACATGCAACGCAAATACTAAAAAAATAACAGAATAATATGTTTTTAAAAGGCTCAATTATATAAGATAACGAAGATACAAAGATATTATTGTTATACCAGCGTAGCGATTTAGTTAAAATTCGATTCCTACAAAGGTTATATCATCAATTTGTTCGTTATTTCCTTTCCAGGTTTCAAAATTAGATATTATATTTTTTTTAAGTTGCAATAGGTTAGGTTCAGAGCTAAGTAATTGCTCAAGTTGTTTATACATAAATTTTTTACCTTTAGGGCCACCAAACTGGTCGGGCAAGCCATCGGTAGTTGCAAATAGTTTATCGCCTTTATTTAATTGAAGTTCGGTTTTGGTAAATGGTTTTAAAACATCGGTATATAAACCAACGGGCATTTTATTACCCTTTAACTCGCTTAATTGTGAATTTTGAATAATATAAATGGTATTGTTTGCGCCACTGAATTGTAGTTGCAAAGTGGCAGTATTTATACGAATAATTACAATATCCATGCCATCGCTTTTTGCTTTAGTATTGGTTGTTTTATTTAAATTAGAAATTACTTTGCTACGTAAATTATTTAAAATTATATCTGTATCAATAATTTTATTTTCGTTAATAATTTCGCTGAGGTACGATATACCCATTAGGCTCATAAAGGCGCCAGGAACCCCATGGCCGGTACAATCGGCTACGGCAATAAATAGGTAATTATTTAATTTACTGTACCAATAAAAATCGCCGCTTACAATATCTTTTGGTTTAAAAAACACACAGGCATTTTTTGTTTCGAGTTTTAAATCTTCTTCAGTAGGAATAATTGCTTGTTGAATAGTAAGAGCGTAATTAATAGAATCAATAATTTCTTTTTGTTTTTCGTCAACTAATTGTTTTTGTTTTTCAATAATTTGTTTTTGTTTTATGGATTGTTTAAAGCGTTTATACAGCATAATTGCAAACACTATAATTAATGCTAATACACTGGTTATTGAAATTAAGATGATATTGCTACGCTTGTTTTCGGCTTCGGTTTTCTCTTCTACATTCTTTTTTTCTAATTGTAAAAGGGTAATTTCTTTTTCTTGTTTATCGTTTTCGTATTTGGCTTGTAATTCGCCCAAGGCTTTTAAATTAGTTTTATTGTAAAACGAATCTTTTAATAAAATATATTTGTTAGCATACACGTAAGCCAAATCGTTTTGTTTTAGTTGGTGATAAATGGTTTTAAGGCAGGCATAGTTTTCGGTTTGTAAACTTAAATCGTTTTGCTTTGCGTTTAATAATTCGGCTTCTTTACCTATCTGTAGTGCTTTAGTATATTCTTTTTTATCAATATAGCATTGGGTTAAATTATTTTTTAAAATGGTAATAGCATAATCGTCACCAAGTTCGGTTCTAATTTTTAAGGCTTCGTTGGTTATTTCTATGGCTTTATCAACTTGCTTTAAAGAGTTGTAGGTAGCGGCTAAATTTGTTAATGTTGCGCCAATACCCCGTTTGTGTTTTATTAATTTAAAATTATATAGCCCTATTTTACCATAATACAAGGAAGAATCGTATTTGCCTAAGGTGTTAAATTCGCCACCAATACGAGCAGTAATATTTGCAATATTAAACGTATCGTTATTAAGTTTTGCAATGGCTAAGCCTTTTTTATAATAAATTATTGCTTTTTGAATGGTGCCAATATTACTGTACACATACCCTAAATCGTGAAAAACTTTTATGTTTAGTTTGCTGTCTTTTAATCCTTCAGCAAAACGTTGTGCTAATAAACAGTTTTCTACTGCTTCGTTATAGTTGGCAGTATTGGCTAATACTCTGGCATGTGATAAATAGCTATTTACGATTAGAGCGCTATCCTTACTAACCCTTGCATATTTTATAGCTATTGGCGTATATAAAATTGCCGAATCGTTAAAACCTTTTAAGGTATAATACCGGGCAAGCTGTAAATTACTTTTTGAATAACCATTTGCATATTTTTGGCGCAATGTATTTACTAAATTTTGGTTTATTAACGGAAATGCAGAGTCAACTTTTGTTTCTAAAAGTTTATTAATTTTTTTATACTTTTTATTAAATAAAACGGTATCTATTTTTATTTGGCAATAAAAATGGCTACCAATTATTAGTAAAAATAAACAGAATATATAGTTAATTTTTTTTTGCATTTAAATATAAAAACAATTTGCAAATCAAATATAAACATTTTGATAGTAAATAGCTTTTGCATAAAATAAAAAAACCCTCAATTTTATATGAGGGCTTTTTTGTTAGTTATTCGAGTTTATTTTAATAAGCTCTACTTCAAAAATTAAATCACTTTTGGGTGGTATAGCACCTGGGTAACCTTGTTCGCCATAGGCTAAAGTGTAAGGAATATAAAATTTATATTTAGCGCCTTCTTTCATAAGTTGCACGCCTTCTGTCCAACCTTTAATAACTTGGTTTAAGCCAAAATCAATAGGTTGCCCGCGTTGTACACTACTATCAAATACTTTGCCATCAATAAAAGTGCCTGTATAATGTACTTTTACATTACTAGTAGCGGTTGGTGTTGCGCCTGTACCTTCTTTTAATACAATATATTTTAAGCCGCTTGCAGTTGTTTTACCTGAGTCAAAAGCACGCATTGCTATTTTAGCTTCAGCTTCGGCTTTTGCAGCAGCTTCTTGTATCTTTTTTTGTGCATTAACTTGTTCGTCAGTAAATGCTTTAGCTGCATCAAAACTTTCAGCTTCTTTACCTTTGCGTAAAATTGTAATGTGTTGTATGAGTTGATCTTGATTTGGTAAATCGCTGCCGTTACGTGGCGTGGTGGCTATAGAATCTACTGCTTCTATACCAGATACAACTATACCAAAAATATTGTAACTTAATGGTAAAGCATAATCTTTATGCATAATAAAAAATTGGCTGCCATTTGTATTTTGTCCTGAATTAGCCATTGCTAAAACACCACGTTTATAGCCTCTTTTTCCAATTTCGTTATTTGCATCTAATTCATCATTAAATTTATAACCAGGGTCGCCAGTGCCGTTTCCTAATGGGCAACCACCTTGTATCATAAAACCAGGTATTACTCTATGAAATTTAAGTCCATCATAATAAGGAACGTTTTCCGCTTTTTTGTTATTTTTTAATTTGCCCTCGGCTAAGCCAATAAAGTTTGCAACCGTAAGTGGCGCTTGTTTGTATTCGAGCATGGCGTAAATATTGCCACGGTTTGTTTCAAATTTGGCGTATAAGCCATCGGGTTGTTTTGTTAAAAATTCTTTATCCATTTTGCTTAATTTTTGTTTTTGTTTTTTTTGCGCAATCGCTCCAAGGTTTAAAGCTGAAATTGCTGTGATTATTAAAAGTAATTTTTTCATTTTATGTTTTTTTAATATTACTTACAAATAGTTTAACAAAATTAGTGTCCGTGTCCGTCGTTAGGGCCGTGTTGTTGTGGCATCTGTTGTTGAGCTGGGGCTTCCTTAAAATCTAATAATTCAACTTCAAAAACCAATGGTGCAAATGGCGGTATTTTTTCGCCAGCGCCTTGCGCACCGTAACCAATTTTTGAAGGAATAATTAATTTACCTTTGCTGCCTTTGCTCATTAATTGTATGCCTTCTGTCCAACCTGGTATTACTTGGTTTAAAGGAAATTCAGCGGGTTGGCCTCTATCCAACGAACTATCAAATTTTGTGCCATTTAATAAAGTACCTGTGTAATGTACCGTTACCATATCAGTAGCTTTTGGGTGTTTACCATTTCCTTTTTTAGTCTCAACATAAATTAAACCACTTTCTGTAGGTTTTGTTGTAATTTTATTTTCTGCTAAATAAGCATCAAATTCTGTTTTTTCTTTGCCTTCGGCTTCTTTCATCATTATCTCGCGTTCGGCCATTTGCTTTTTTTGATTTTCTTCAATTTGCTTGGCAGAAAGTATATCCTTCATAACAATTATGGCACGTAAAAAACTACCTTTTGCAATTGATTTTGGTAATTCGTTCATGCCCATAGTTTTTAAGAAAAACGAATCGGCAGGAATAATAAACGAAGCGCTATCGCCCTTGGCCATTAACTTCATGCCATCTTCTAAGCTCCCTACAAACGAACTTTTCTTTAACATAAAGCGAGTAAACCCACTACCATCTTGGCTTTGTGCTTTTGAATCAACTACTAACGAATCGGTTTTCTCCGTTTTAATAACGTAACTAAACACAACGCCATCGCCATCTTTAGCTAAGGTATCTTTTTCGTTATGTTTAAAAAATTTGTAATGTAAGCCGTTTTCGGTTCGAGTATAACCATCAAAAGCCGAATTACCATCACTTTTACAAGCACTAAAGCCAATTGCTAATGCTGTAGATGAAAGAAGAATTAATTTGTTCATTTTTTTTGTTTTTTTTATTCGTTAATTTTTAGTGTATAAACTAGTGGTGTGTAAGGGGGTATAAAATTATTAGTGCTTCCTTTTTCGCCAAAAGTAAGGCGTGAAGGTAAGATAATTTTTGCATTATCGCCTAATTTTAACCTACTTATAACATAATTTAAACCTTTTAAAAGTTGGTCGGGGGTGCCGTAGGTTATTTTAAAGTTTTTGGGTGAAGAATCTACTAATTGCCCGTTTAAAAAACTGCCTTGGTAACTTAGGTAAATATCATCCCCATTTTTAATTTTAGGTAATTGGTTTTTGGTTGGTTTATCAATCCAGTAAAAGCCTAAACTGTCTTTACTGGCTTCAAATTTTTGTGCAGAATTAAAATAATTTTCAATTTGCTCAAGTTCTTTTTTAGCAAAATTTTGCTGAAGATTTATAAACTGGGCTTGAGAGTAAATGCGTTTTACTTTTAAGTTTATTTTTACAATACTATCGTTTTTACTAAAAAAAGGTATTTGATGGGTATTAAATTGTTGGTTAAAAAAATCAGATGTTTTAATAAGCAACAAACAACTATCTTGCTCTGTTTTGGTTGAAATAAAATGGCTTAAATAATTAGATTGTAAATTGGTATTTAATGCTATAAAAAAATTATCGTTTAAATTGTTGTAACTATCCCAAAAAACAGAATCTGACTGGGTTTTAAACGTAGCACCTAACCAATATATTGTATTTTTATTGTTTGGTAATGTGTTATTGTTAAACGAAATAAGTTGATACCAATAGCCTAATTTATTGTATGTAAATCTTGTTTTTTTTGAAGTATTTCTACAGCTACTTATTATTAAAAAAATAAAAATAATTGTAAAAAAAAATTTACAAAACCTCCACATCATAAATAATTGGCATTTGAGGTGGAATTTTATTCATATCGCCCAATAAACCGTGCGCTAAATGCGATGGGATTAAAAACAAAGCTTTATCGCCCCGCTTTAAAAACTGAACCCCTTTATGAATGCCACTTTCTAAATCTTCGTGCCCAACAATAAAAGTTTTTGCGCCAGTTGTTTTAGAGTTGTAGCATTCTGTACCATCTAATAAACTCAATGTAAAATTCATTTTAATTTCGTTGCCCTCTTTAATGCTATCGCCTTTAGCGCTTGGTTTGTAAACATAATAGCGTATGCCCGAATTTGTTTTTATAAATGACATTTTATGCGATTTTACATAAAAATCCATTTCGTCGTTTTCTTTTTGTATTACTTGTTGGTTAGCCTTTACAAATAATTCGTTTATTTTTTTTTGGTTAATTTCGGGCTTTACGTGTTCGATTTTTTTCTGTTCAGAATGTTCACAGCCTACCAAAAACAAACTAAAAAAAAGTATTATAAAACGATATGCCATAATTGTAAACAAATTTAATAAATTTGGCTAAAATATGGATACAATGATAAAATACATTTTAACAACCTCTATTGCTTTTACAACAATGGTATTAAATGCACAAAATGGTGCAGCTATTGAATATAAAATGACGACGTCAAAAAATGCAACAGGTACTATGAAAATTAATTATTCGGAGTTTGGTAGTATATCTGAATTAAACATGATAATTCCTCAAATGCCAGGTGGTGGCATCATCACAAAATATATATCGCAAAAAAACAATCCAGATATTATTTATGCCATTAATGATAAGTCAAAAACGTATAAAGAAATAAAAAAACAAACTACTGAGGCAGAAGATACTAAAACCTATACTGTAAAAAAATTAGGCGAAGAAACTGTTAATGGCTACAAGTGTGCCCATGCTATGGTGACAGAAGGCGCACAAACCAGTGAGGTGTGGAATACAAAAGATATAAAAGAATATGAAAAATATACCGAAGCATTAATAACCAATAAAAATATATCAACAACCAAACGAAATAAAGCCTTAAAAGATGCAGGCTGCGAGGGGTTTTTTGTAAAAATGATAAAAAAAGGAAGTGAGCGCGAAGGCGATATGACAATGGAATTAGTAAAAATTGATAAAAAAACATTTACTAAAACAGATTTTGATATTCCGGTTGGTTATACTAAAAATGGCGAATCAACAGCTAACCCAAGCGGCGGAACGGCAGAAATAAAAACACAACAAGAAATTATGAAAATGACACCCGAAGAAAGAGCCCAGTATATTGAAGAAATGAAAAAGAAATACGGAAAACAATAACCAAATTTTTATAAGGATTTTAGAAATACTAAATCCTGTAACGCAAAGCGGAGCTGAAGCGTTTTACTGTACGATTTATAAAATTAAACATGAACTTTAAAAAAAACAAACTAATAATTTTTATTCTATTAGCCATGCTAATAGGCATTTTAGTAGGTTACATCATCAACGTATCACTTACTAAAAATAAGTTTGTTTACGATAGGCAAAGCATAACTACCATTTCAAACACAGCTGTAAAAAATTCGGTAGAAAAAATTATTGCCAAATATGAAAGTACTTCATTTAAAGAGCAAAAAAAATCAATAGCGGCTTACTTTTCTATTTTAAGCGATATTTTTTTACACCTTATTAAAATGATAATTGCGCCCTTGGTACTCGCCGTTTTAGTAATTGGCGTGGCTAAGGTGGGCGATTTTAAAAGCGTTGGTAGAATAGGACTCAAAACTTTAATATATTTTACAAGTGCTACTTTAATAGCCTTGGCATTAGGATTAGTAATTGTAAATATTTTTGAACCCGGTAAAGTAATGCATTTAGATAAGCCCGATGTAACTGCAACTACTGGTATTAAAGCCAATACACAAGATGCTAAAAATTTTATCGACCATGTTATTCCCGAAAGTTTAATACGCTCCATGGCCTCAAACGATATTTTACCCATTGTGGTATTTGCCTTATTTTTTGGTGTGGCGGCTACAAGTATTGGTGCGCAAGGTAAACCTATTATAAATGCCTTTGAAAGCTTAAGCCACGTTATGTTTAAAGTAACTAATTTTGTAATGAATTTTGCCCCCATTGGTGTATTTGGTGCTATTACCGCCGTCGTCATTCAGCAAGGATTAGACGTTTTGGGAGGCTATGTGTATTTAATTGCCTGCTTTTTTGGAGGCTTATTATTTTTTGTATTTGTAGTGTTGTTTTTAATTTGTGTAGCATTTAAAATAAAATTTTACACACTTTTAAGAGATGTAAAAGAACCTATTTTATTAGCTTTTAGTACCGCCAGTAGTGAAAGCGCTATGCCAAAAACCATTGAAGCTTTAGAAAAACACGGCATCAGTAACCGCATTGTTAGTTTTGTTTTGCCTTTAGGTTACTCGTTTAATTTAGATGGCAGTATTATGTACATGACCTTTGCCACCGTTTTTATTGCACAAAGTTATGGTATTGATATTACCATGGCCGACCAAATTAAAATGATGTTAATTTTATTAGTTACCAGTAAAGGTATGGCGGGTGTACCTCGTGCTTCATTAGTAGTAATTGCAGGTATGCTAAGTTTATTTAAAATTCCTGGTGAAGGCTTGTTATTATTATTGGCAGTTGACCAATTATTGGATATGGGCCGTAGTGCCACTAACGTTGTGGGTAATGCAGTAGCAAGTGCAGTTGTTGCTAGGTTAGAGGGTGAGAAGTTTTAGTTATTGTTTAAATAATTATACTTTTTTATACATTGTATTTCTTACATTATAATTATATTCGCAATAAATGAGCGCCAGTTTGGTTATAATACCTACTTACAACGAAATCGAAAACATTGAAAAAATGATTCGTACGGTGTTCTCATTGCCCAACCCATTTCATATTTTAATTGTAGATGATGGAAGCCCCGATGGTACGGCTAATAAAGTAAAAGAATTACAAGTTGAATTTTTTGATAAATTATTTATTCAAGAACGAAAAGGCAAATTAGGTTTAGGCACTGCATACATTCACGGTTTTAAATGGGCATTGGCAAAAAATTACGATTTTATTTTTGAAATGGACTGCGATTTTAGTCATAACCCTAACGATTTAATTCGTTTACAACAGGCTTGCGAAAATGGTGCAGATGTGGCTGTAGGCTCGCGTTATGTAAAAGGTGGCAATGTTAGTAATTGGGACAATAAACGTATTTTTTTATCCTATTGCGCCTCTATTTATGTGCGAATGATTTTATGGATTAAGGTAAAAGATACTACAGCAGGTTTTAAATGTTACAAACGTAAAGTGTTACAAACTATTAATTTAGATGCTATTAAATTTATGGGCTACGCCTTTCAAATAGAAATGAAATACCGAGCGTATAAAAAAGGATTTAAAATTGCCGAAGTACCAATTACTTTTATTGATAGGGTAGAGGGCGTTAGTAAAATGAGTACTAAAATTTTTAAAGAAGCATTTTTAGGCGTGCTACAAATGCGTTTTTCTAAACATTAAGCAAATGAATTAATTTGATAATGAGTTAATTCGACAATGACTTACAACAAACGACTAAATTCTTATGGCCGACGATTTAATAATAACAGCTTCTACAAAAGAAGAAAAGTATAAACAACTTTTACCACAAATTGAAGCATTACTAAATGGCGAAGACGATGCCGTTGCCAATATGGCAAATGTGTGTGCGGCTTTAAAATACGGTTTAAATTTTTTTTGGGTTGGCTTTTATCTCGTAAAAAATAATCAATTAGTGTTGGGCCCTTTTCAAGGGCCAGTAGCCTGTACCCGTATTAATAATGGTAGAGGTGTGTGTGGTGCTGCTTGGCAAAAAGCACACACATTAATAGTACCTAATGTAGATGAGTTTGAAGGACACATTGCTTGTAGTAGCTTAACCAAAAGCGAAATTGTTATTCCTATTTTTAATAAAAACAACACCGTAATAGGGGTGTTAGATGTGGATAGTGACGAGTTAAATTCGTTTAACGATGTGGACGAACATTATTTAAAACAAATTTTAGACTTAATTTTATTTAAATAAGTATTTACAGTTGTTTTAAATTTATTAACTAAGGTAATTAATTGGTATTAAAAAAAATATAAAGTATTTGTAATAAGTAATTTTATCATCACCTATTAATAACTATTTTTTGTGTCATTAAAAGTTTATTATTTTTTCTACAGTAATAAAGTATATTTCATTTTAAATTTTATAATATGTAATTGACTATTAAACTAATACAAGGTTTAATTTAAGAGTTATGAAAATATTTTTTTATACCTTGTTAAAAGTACAATATCACAAATATTCAAGGGTAATAGTACAAATTAATATCGCTACTGCTTTTTCACTATTTTCTATGAGGTTACTAAACATCTACCGAAACCAAAAACTAAATCAAAAACATAAAACCTTTCTTCTAAAAAGTTCATTGTCGCCCAAATAGATTATATAACTTACTGTTATATCTTTTATTCCTGTCTCTTACCATTCTGCAATCTCTTTTGTCTCTTCAATCGCTATTCCTCTTAATAAAAAATTATGCCTTATAATAAAAAATTACCAACTTTACACCAATGCTAACACACTTATACATTCATAATTTTGCGTTAATAGACGAGATGGATGTTACCTTTCCTGGTAACCTCACCGTTATTACTGGCGAAACAGGCGCTGGTAAATCTATTTTTTTAGAAGCTCTGGGTCTTGTGCTTGGTAATAGAGCCGATGTGGCCGCTCTACAAAATAAAACTAAAAAATGCATTATAGAAGCCACCTTTAATGCCCAAACATTAAGCCTACATTCTTTTTTTACCGAGCACGAATTAGATTTTGAAAACACCTTAGTGCTCCGTCGCGAAATTAGTGCCGAAGGTAAATCGCGCAGTTTTTTAAACGATACACCCGTTGCCTTAAATGTGCTAAAACTATTATCCGAAAAATTAATTGATATACATTCGCAACACCAAACCTTGTTATTAAATCAAACCAACTTTCAATTACAAATTGTAGATGCATTTGCAGAAAGTTTAGATGTGTTTAAAAATTACAAACTAAACTTTAATCATCATACTAAATTAAACACCACGCTTACCACCCTTACCCAGCAAGAAACCCAAGCAAAAAAAGAGTTAGATTATTATCAATTTTTGTTTAACGAATTGAACGAAGCCGACATTAAACAAGGTAGTTTAAAAACTTTAGAAGAAGAAAGTAACACCCTCGAAAATGCCGAAACCATTAAAATCAATTTGCTAAACGTTGCCAATGCTATTAATGGGGGCGATATAAATATACTCAGCAATCTATCGCAACTAAAACAACAATTAAATACAATTAGTAAATACGGCAGTAATTATGCTGAATTTTTATCGCGCTTAAGCTCTACGTATATTGAGTTAAAAGAATTAGCAACCGATTTAGAAGATGCTGAAGGCGCCGTAAATTACGATACTAAAAAGTTAGAAACCGTAAATTTAAAATTAGATAAACTTAACCGCTTACTAAAAAAACACAATGTAAAAAGCGAAGAAGAATTATTAACCATTAAAACCGATATTGAAAATAAACTATCGCAATTTAGTTCTATTGAAACACAAATAGAAAAAACTAAAAAAGAACTGGCACAAGTTAAAGCTACGAGTACTAAATTGGCTACTGATTTAACAAAGCTCAGAACAAAATCCTTAACTACTATTGAAACTAAAGTAAAAAATATTTTAACAAACCTCTCTATGCCCAATGCTATTTTTAAAATAGATATTCAGCAAACGCCAGAGTTAACAATAAATGGTTTCGATCAAGTAAAGTTTTTATTTAGTGCCAACAAAGGTGCTCCTTTAAACGAATTACACAAAGTAGCCAGTGGCGGAGAACTATCGCGTTTAATGCTGACTTTAAAATCGTTACTGGCTGAAAAAAAACAATTACCCACCATTATTTTTGATGAAATTGATACAGGAGTTAGCGGCGATGTAGCCGATAAAATTGGAACCATATTATTAAATATGGGCAGTACCCTGCAAGTAATAACCATTACGCATTTACCACAAATGGCAAGTAAGGGTCATCATCATTTATTTGTGTATAAAAAAGATGGCGCTAATAAAACCTCGTCGTTTATAAAACAACTTACACAAGAAGAACGCATTACCGAAATTGCAAAAATGCTAAGCACTGGTAATCCAACACCAGCTGCATTAGTAAACGCAAAAGATTTGTTGAGTGTAAATTAAATTAATGGCAACTACAATCGTTATTGCAACCAGGTTTGGCTTTGTTTTTTTTTATAAACTTAAAAAGTAAATAAACAATGGCAATGCCAACTAAACAATATGCTATTATTTGTTGCAATTAAATTATTTTAAAATTGGTAAAAGTAGAGTGGATGAATGATTACTTTGATGGAACAATTTTATATCGCTTTCAATAAAATCGCTATCACTACATTTATAAATATCTACAAATTGCTGTGGGTTTCTATCAAAAATAGGAAACCACGAGCTTTGTATTTGTATCATTAATTTATGCCCTTTTTTAAAGGTATGCGCTACATCGGGTAATTCAAATTTTACAGTTTCAATAGTATTTGGTTTAAAGGCTTGTGGGTTTTCAAAACTATTTCTAAAACGTCCACGCATAATTTCACCACGCACTAACATTTGGTAGCCTGCCATTTCCACTTCATTTTTTACACCCTTACAACAATAGCTGGTATCGTATTTAAAATCATTAGGAAAAATATCAATTATTTTTACAACAAAATCAGCATCTGTAGTTGAGATGCTTACTTTTAAATCGGCAAGTACATTTCCTGCCAATGTCATATCGTTTTGTAAAACTTCGGTTTCAAATACCAATACATCTGTTCGGCGAGCAGCAAAGCGTTGGTCATCGCTCATGTACTCGCGCGTTCTATTCAAATGCACATCTTCGGTATAAGGTACGGGCTTGTTGGGGTTGCTAGTATATTTTGAAAATGAGTTGTCGGAATTAGGTTTTTGAAACGACAATTTTTGATTTTGGTTAAAATAAATGGGCAATAATTCTATCTTTTTAGATGGCCATTCTGTAAAGGTTTTCCAGTTATTTTCGCCAGTAAAAAAAACGGTAGCCTCGGCTATGTTTTTAACATCGCCTTTGTTTTTTAAATAATAATTAAAGTAGGGTATTTCAATGTTTTGTTGGTAATATTCCGATGTTTTACTTCCAAACCTAATGTTGCCTAAATTAGCACCATAGCCTCTGCTCCAGCCTCCATGAAACCAAGGACCCATTACCAATTTATTAGTTGTTGCAGGGCTTTGTTTTTCAATAGCCTTGTATAAATTCCAAGCGCCAAAACAATCTTCGGCATCAAAAGTACCGCCAACAACCAACATGGCGGGTTTAATATTTTTACAAGCTCGGCGAGCATCGCGGGCTTTCCACCAGTTGTCGTAATTTGGGTGATTCATTAAATCGTTCCAAAATTTTATGGTATCAGTAAACAATTTTTTAAAATTACGTAAGGCGCCTTGCTTTAAATAAAAGTTATAATTGTCATTTTCAGGAAACTCAAATCTTTTTTCATCTTCAGAAGTTGGCTTAGGATGTGGCAAGCCAAAACTAGAGTAAAAATTAAATCCGTCCATGATGGCAAAGGCACCATTGTGATGAAAATCATCGCCTATAAACCAATCGGTAACAGGTGCCTGCGGACTAACCGCTTTTATAGCAGGATGATTAGACAGAGCTGCCATGGTGCTATAAAACCCAGGGTACGAAATACCAAATACACCAACATTGCCGTTATTATTTGTAACATTTTTAATTAACCAATCTACTGCATCGTAGGTATCGCTTGCTTCATCAATATCTATTGAGCCTGTCGAAGTATTTGTTTTTTTATTTTCAATAAACGGACGTACATCTACAAAATCACCTTCACTCATATAACGTCCGCGAACGTCTTGTATTACCATGATGTAACCTTCTTTTAAATACTCTCTCCAATAACTAGTGTATAAACGCGTACTAAAATTTTTTCCGTATGGAGAGCAGGAGTAAGGCGTACGCACCATTAAAATAGGATGTTTTTCGGTATTACTTTTAGGCGCATACACACAGGTAAATAATTTTTTACCATCGCGCATGGTTATTTGCACTTCTTGTTTGTTATAGTTGTTATACACCCAAGCGCTATCAATAGTTTGAGAAAAAGTGGTTGTTACTATAGTAAAAAATAAATTAATTAAAAATGTTTTCATAATGTATGTGTGGCTTTGATTCTTACTTCGATAAATTGAGTGTAACTACTCAGTTTCAAAAAAATTAAACGGTTACTACTTCAGCATTTTTAATAGCAATTTGTTGTGCTACGTTTTGCGCTAATTCTAAAAAATTTAAAGCTTGTTCGGTATTTTCTTGCAATACTGCTGGGCGTCCAATATCTGCTGCTTCGCGAATGCTTTGTACTAAAGGCAGTTGAGCTAATAAGGGTACCTGTAATTCTTCAGCTAAATTTTTTACACCGTCTTTGCCAAAAATATAATATTTATTATTAGGTAATTCGGCAGGTGTAAACCAGGCCATGTTTTCTACTAAACCTAATATAGGTACATTAATAGCAGGCAATTGAAATAGGGCTATTCCTTTTCGAGCGTCGCTAATAGCCACATCTTGTGGTGTACATACAATTACAGCGCCTGTTAAAGGTACTTGGCTACATAAACTTATTTGAATATCGCCTGTGCCTGGGGGTAAATCTACAATTAAATAATCTAATTCGCCCCAAACGGTATCGTAAAATAATTGCGTAAGCGCTTTGCTAGCCATTGGCCCACGTAAAGCTATTACCTGATTAGGACCTGCTAAAAAACCAACCGAATTTATTTTAACGCCGTAACTAAGCACAGGACTCATTTTTTTTTGTCCATTAAAATCACCTGGTCCTGGCATTTCCCGCTCAACGCCAAACATTATGTGTTGCGATGGCCCATAAATATCAGCATCAACAATACCCACTTTTGCGCCCTGTTGCGCTAAACCTAATGCTAAATTTGCCGCAATGGTACTTTTACCAACCCCACCTTTACCACTGGCTACTGCAATAATGTTTTTTACATCGCGAAGGGTGGTTTCATCTTTTTCTTTTTTAGAAGTAACAGTAGCCGTCATGTTAATTTTAACCTTTGCGTCTTTATCTACATAATGTAAAATGGCATTCATACACGCATTATGTATCATGTCTTTCATGGGGCATGCTGGTGTAGTAAGCACAACCGTAAAGGCTATATTTTTACCGTTAACTTCTACATCTTTAATCATATTTAGGGTTACCAAATCTTTTTTAAGATCAGGATCATCTACATATTTTAGAGCTTCTAATACGGTTTGAACGGTAATTTCCATAACTTATTGAGAATTATAAAGTACTAATTGAACATTTAAAATGTTAACTGTTCAATGGCCAATATTAATTAAATTAAACCTTTTTACTTTTTAGTTGTATCCTTTATTGTTGGCTGAACTAGAGGTTGTTCGTTCATTATTTGCATGGGTTGATTAATACGAGACTGGATGGCGTTGATCATCGAATCTTGAATAATTTTATTGCGTGCATCTGACTGTATACGATCTTCGGCCGCAGGACCACAATTAGTAAATGCTATTGTAATTAAAGATAGAGCAAAGATTAGTGTGTTTTTCATTGTATATATTTTAACTTATAAAAGTAAGAAATTTATTTTATTGAGCTTTAACAAAAAAGTATAAAAAACAGAAAAGCCCCAAGCACAAGGCTTGAGGCTAATCAGCTAACTAAACACAAATTATTAATGTTTTTTAGTTTCAACTACAGTTGCAGTTGCAGCAGCTGCATCAGCAGCAACTTTAGCTAAACTATCTGCAGTAGCAGTAGCAGCAGCAGCAGCAGCTTCAGTTTGTGCAGTAACTACTGCAGCAGCTGAATCAACTAAAAACTTAGCTCTTTCTTCCATTTTAGCTTTTTCTTCAGCTGAAGGTCCACAAGAAACCATAGTAGCAACCATTGCTACGGCGATAAATGATAATACTTTTTTCATGTTGTTTTGTTTTAAATTGTTTGTTAATTTTATATTTATACCCAAAACAAAAAATAGTAACCCATAAAAATTATATTATTTTTAAATAAATTGTAAACTACTGATTATCAAATAAATAAAATTATATTTTTTTAATTTTACATTTTAATTTAAAATTTATAATTCCCAAAAGGGTTACCTTTAGCAAAAAGTTGTATTAATTAAAACAAGGTTATATGTCAAAACCCAAATTGCAGTTTACCGATAGCCAATTTATAGATGGCTTGCGCACCAACAGCAATGAAGTATTGACGGCTTTGTACAAAAAATATTACAACATCGTTCTTAAACTTATTGTAAGTAATAATGGTACACAAGAGGAGGCGCAAGACATTTATCAAGAAACTATAATTATAGTGTTTGAAAATGTAAAAAAACCAGAGTTTGAGTTAAATTGCCAGTTACAAACCTATATTTACTCAATAGCAAAACGCCTTTGGCTAAAGCAATTGAAAAGAAATGGTAAAACATTTTTGTTTAAAGAAGGTGAAGAAGAGGAGGTTGCCGATGTAACGAACGATTTAAGCGAACATTTTAAAAAAGAAGATAATATTTTTAAAATGAATCAAAGTATGGAGTTGTTAGGCGAACCTTGTAATACCATTATAACCGATTTTTATGTTTTAAAATTGAGCATGGATGATATTGCCGAAAAATTTGGCTATACCAATAGTGATAATGCTAAAACACAAAAATACAAATGCTTACAACGTTTAAAAAAATATTTTTTCGAAAAACAAGTTGAACACGAATTGAATTAATTAAAGATAAAAATGAAAAATGTAGATTTATTTGATGATTACTTAAACAATCATCTTAGTGTAGAGGAGAAATTAAATTTTGAAGCACAATTAAATAGCGATGTTGTTTTTTGTAAAGCATTTAACGAACATAAATTAGTTGTTGACGCACTTACATTAAATGCACAAAAAATTGAATTAAAGAAAAAATTACAAACTATTCATGCTAATGAATTTGGTAATGAAGCTAAAGTAATTTCAATTAATAGTACATTTTTTCAACGTTATGGTAAAACGATTGCTGTTGCGGCAAGCACTGCGGCTATTGTAATGGTGGGCTCGTTAGCATTATTAACGGCTCAAAAAAATAATAGTAATCAAATTACCGATTTAAAGCGTGATGTATTGGCCTTACAATCTACTAAAGATGCTATTATTAACGAAATAGGTAAAACAAATTCTAAATTAAATTATGCCCCTGCAAATCTTGAAGGTAGTGCATTTGCGCTAAACAATGAAGGGTATATTATTACCAGTTGGCACATGGTAAATGGAGCCGATAGTGTTTTTATACAAAATAATACTATTGAGCGTACTTTAGCCAAAGTAGTTTTGTGCGAACCAAGTTTAGATTTAGCCATATTAAAAATAGAAGATGCTGAGCTTATAAAAAACTGGCAAGTGCCTTTTGCCTTTAACGATAAGCTATCCGAAATTGGAGAAAAAGTATTTACCCTTGGCTATCCTCGTAAAGATATGGTTTACGGCGAGGGCTCTTTAAGTTCGTTAAGTGGATTTTATAACGATACCACCATGTATCAAATATCAATACCTGTAAACCCTGGTAATAGTGGCGGGCCATTATTAGACGAGCAGGGTAATGTAATAGGCGTTGTAAGAGGAAAAATAACAAATGCTGAGGGTACTGGCTTTGCTATTAAAACCAACGAAATTATAAAAGCGATTAGTAATTTTGCTAACGATAGTAACGTAAAAGATGTTACGGTTTACTCTAAAAAATCGACACTTAAAAACTTAAAACGTACCGAACAAATTAAGCGTATAAACCCATACGTATTTAATGTATTGGTTTATAAACGCGATTAAATAACGTTAGCTTTTATAAATTCTAAGTAAAAGGTAGTGCCTTGGTTTATTTTAGATTTAAACCAAACAGTACCATCAAAACTTTGCATACTGCTTTTTACCATTGCCAAACCTAAACCCGAGCCGGTAGTTTTAGTAGTAAAATTTGGTGTAAATAATTTTGACGTTAATTCTTCTGCAATACCACAACCGTTATCTGTTATTAAAACAGTTAATGTATTTTCTTTTTCATTTATTTCAATATTAATTTGTGGTTGCTGAGTTTCGGCCAAAGCTTGCACTGCATTTTTTAACACATTGTTAAACACACGCAATGCCTGATCTTTGTCCCCTTTGGCTAACAACTCTGTTTTGGTTATAGAATTAGTGAGTTTAATATCTGTATAATTTTCAAAAATTAAAGCAGCAGAATTAATTATTTCCACTAAATTAATGGTTTGTAATTGTGTGCTAGGTAGTTTTGCAAAGTTGCCAAATTCAGTTGCAATATTGGCTAAAGTGTCTATTTGTTCAATAATGCCAGCGCTAGCTTTTTCAAATTTTAAATTAAAATCGTTAGGATTATTTTTTATTAAATGTTGTAAATACTGTAAATTTAATTTCATTGGCGTTAAGGGGTTTTTTATTTCGTGTGCTACTTGTTTTGCCATTTCGCGCCAAGCACTTTCGCGCTCACTTTGTGCTAAAAGGTTTGCACTCTCTTCTAATTTAATAAGCATTTGATTGTATTCGTTTACTAATTTCCCAATTTCATCATTACTTTGCCATGTAATTTTTTCGTTTTGTTTACCTAAAGTAATGTTTGCAATTTGTTGTTTTATAAGCCGCAGGGGCTGCGTAATATAACTTGCTAAAATTAAACCCGATAAAATACTAATAACAAATAAAATTACATACACATTTATTAATGTACTTATAATGCCCGAAAGTTCGTTTGCTAAATCGCTTTGTTTGGCAAAATAAGGTAAGTTAATAAAACCAACCAGTTGTTTTTTACTATCGTATAACGGTGTGTAAAATGATAAATAATTTAAATTACCAGCCTTTTCGTTTACGCAAACCCCTGATGATTGATTGTGAGATAGCTCTTCAAATGCTTGTGGATTAGCCAAGGTAGAGGCTAAGCCAAAATCATATAAACGTGCTTGGCTAGTATTAAACAATACACCATTTTTATTAAACAAACTAATGTCGGTATTAAACAAATGGGCAAATTCTTTTAATTTTAAGTTTACCAATTCTTTTTGCGTACTTAAAAATAATTCTTGCGTTTTAAATTGTTGCTCTAATTCGTTAATAATCGTTACTGTTTTTTCTTGTAATTGTTTTTTGTTATCATTTTCAAATTGATGGGTTACCAAACTGCCACTCGTTAAACCAACAGCACTCATTGCTAATAATAGCAGCACAATTACAATACTTTGAATGCGACGGGTGAGCGATGCTGTAGCAAATCTGCTTGTAAGTATTAAAGCATAAATAAAATAACACAAATAGGTTATTACCGAAAAAAATAAAAATAGATAAGAATTATATGTAAAAAAATAATTCCAACTTTTTGTTTTTTCGCTAATTATAATTTCGGTTGTACCATCATCGTATTTAAAATAATGATGTACATAATTTAAATTTGATTTTGTTAAACTTGCCGAATCACTTATAAAAAAAGGATAATTATACTCGCCGTATCGGCTGGTGTTTTGCCCCGAGCGATATACAGCATAACTAAAGTTTTTTAATTTTTCTTGTTTTTGTTGCGATTGATCTAAAAATAAATCAGGAAAACTACCTAACTCTTCAAATTGTTTGGGCTCTAATTGTAGGTATAATTTTTTTGTTCCTAAAACAACCCTTGCAACATAGCGCGAATTTTTTTTGTAATTTGCAATATAAAATAAATGATCAGTAAGCGAGTCGGTATCTAAATATTTTAATTGGTCTTCTAAATATCCTTCGTTTAATAAGCGGGGGTCTTTAGTTTGTAACAATGGCTTGCAGTCTTTATCAAATAGGGTAAACTCTATATTATAACGATTAAAATAGCCACCAAAAAAATTTTGTTTTAAAACCTGCTCAATTTCTTTTTGGCTGTTGGGTAAAAAGTCTAGCAATACTTTTAATTTTTCATCAGCAATAATTTTATTTGGAATTTGAGCAAATTCACTTTGTAAGTTGGGGTCTTGGCGTTCGCTTAACTTGTATGCTAATACTTCTAAGTCTAGCTTTTTATTTTTTGAAATATAGTAGTTTAAAAAACCCGCGGTAATGCCACTCATTAACAACACTTGTAACCCTAAGCCGAGTGTAATTTTAGCAAAATTTAGTTTTATTAATACAAATAATACACTGCAAAATAAAAATAACCAATAGCTTAAATAAATAATATCGGGTTTAGTAATAAATTGTATTAGCACGCAACTTGTTAAAATTAGTAATGCAAATTTTAAGCCATCTAAAAATACATTTTTATTAAAAAACAATATGCTTTTATAACTGCATATAAATAAAGCTATAGCATTAAATACTAATGATAGCAAGCCAATTAACGTAGGAAGCTTAATATTAAAAATACTTAAAAAATCAAAAGATAGGGTAGAATTACTTACTAAACTTTTTATGCAATGGTTTATTTGTATTGTTATTAAAATAATAAAAATAAAAACAAATGTTTTATGCATTATTTGTAAAACTTTTTGAGTAGAGTTTATTTTTGTTAAAAAAATAAATGCCGATACGTAAATTAATACAATGGCATTAAACAGTACATCGCCCAAAAATGGATTTAAGGTAGATTGTGCATTGCCAAATAATTGTACATCAAACAAAAATGTGTTTACTAAAAAGGCAGGTAATTGTAACCACAACAGTACTTTAAATATTAATGGTGTTAACAAAACAAAGCAAGCAGTTTTAAAACTTTTGGTTGAATTGTAATACAACAACAGTCCTAAAAATAAAACACCAATACCAAAAAAATAAATAAGTGTACTTATATTTGAAACGTGTTTAGAGCAATAACTTACATCGCCACCATTTAAACCAAATAAAATTTTATTATTTAAATTAACTGCATTTTGTAAAGTGTATTTTTCTGTTAAGTCTATTTCTTTTGGTAGCCCCAGCCATTGGCTAAAATCGTTTTTTAAGTAATTGTTTTGTAAATTATAGGTTGGCTTTATTAAGCATAATGCCAAAGCTGTTTTGTTAGCTTGTTTTTCAATAAAATACAAAAAATAACCTTGTTTTAATTTTATTAAGCCTTGTGTATCTGTTTGTTTATTTAATTCTTTTGTTACTTCAATTTGAGCATTGTTCCAAAATATTAAGCTATCATTATTAAATAAATAAATGCCTGTTTTTTCTGTTTCGTAAAGGTTTTGATAATTTATATAATGACTCCAACCGTTATCTTGCAATACATTTTGTAAAACGTTGTTGGTGCTAATTTGTTTTTGGGTAAAAAGTTGGCTTGTTTTTTGCGCAATACTTGTTAGCGATTTTGAGTTTATTTTAAAAATAAATTCAGCACTTAAAATAATTAAGATACCAATGGTTATTAACCCCCAATAATTTTTAATTTTGCCCATTAAAGCCCCAAATTAACTATTTTTATTAATTTTTAAACGTTAAAATAGCATTTTTAGTAATTTATTTGGCATTAAATTTGTATTTTGCACAGTTTTATAGCATAAATTTTTAATTATGGCGCAAGCACAAAAATCTTTAAAAGCACCTACGTTTCCTGAGTTAACTCAGCACTTTAAGTATTTTACGTTTTTAACTCACAAAATGGCAATGATAATTGTTGGTATTGTTGGGTTTACGTTTTACATTACCTCAATAAATGGCGAATATGCCTTAGATGATGGTATTATTATACATCAAAACGATTGGGTAATAAAAGGGGTACGCGGCATACCTGGCATTTTAACTAAAGATGCCTACGAAAGTTTTTACCGTCGTATGTGTGCTACCGATCAATTAGCTGGAGGTCGTTACCGCCCACTTTCAGTAGTTAGTTTTGCTATTGAACAAGAGTTTATAACCCCCTATCGAAGTGGGCTATACATGCAAACGCAAGATTTAAATCAGAATGGAAAATTAGATAATGAGAAGGTAAATTATACATCGCCTTGCGGTCGACCAGAATCAAACTATGAATTTAACGATTATGTAGATATTAATAATAACGGTATTGTTGAGGGGAACGAGTGTTACGCTTGTTGGGATTTAAACAAAAATTTTAAAAATGATTTTGACGAAGATTTAAACATTGATGGTGTTTTTAATGAGGTAGATTGCCAAGTATATGGGGCTAAACTTCGCCATTTTAATAATATTTGGACGTTTGCCCTTGGCTGCGTGTTTTTGTATTTAGTGTTTAGTAAATGCTTTTTTAGAACCAATCAAGATTTGGCATTTTTAGCAGCCTTAATATTTACTATGCATCCAATACACAGCGAAGCCATTGCTAATGTAAAAAGTCGTGACGAAATTTTCTCACTCATTTTTTGCTCCCTCACGTTCCTCTATGCTTTTAAGTATTTAGAAACCAAAAAGCGAGGCGATTTAATTTGGGCATCTGTTATGTTTTTATTGGCACTTCTCTCAAAAGAATATGCTGTAACCTTATTAATATTAGTGCCTTTAGCAGTTTATACTTTTACCGAAAATGATTTTGATGTTAAAACATTTTTTAAAACAAGCGAATTTAAATCTACTCTATATGTTGGTTTAGCCTTTGTGGCCTGTGCTTTTTTAATGCTGTACATGAAACGTAGTTTTGATATGCACGCACCTCCAGGGGCTAAGCCAATTAAAGCATTTTGGTTGTTTCCGTTTGTGTATATTGGTGTTGGTATTTATATGATGGGGGCTAATAAAAAGAAAAATTTTCATACTCTAATGGCATGGTTTTATTTTATTATGTTATTTTATTTAGCAATGCGCTTGTTAGCTGTTAAATTAAAACCAGGCGTACCCGATACCGAAATTTTAAATAACCCTTATTTATTAGCTACTGGCGAAGAACGTTTTTGTACAAAAGCCTATGTATTATTAAAATATTTAATACTACAAACCTTCCCTAAAACATTATCGTCAGATTATTCGTATAACACTATTATTTACCGCCATTTTACAAGTTGGGATTTTATAGCCTCATTAATAATACATATTGGTATGGTGTATGCAGGCATTAAATTAACTTTAAAAAAGCACATACTTGGTTTTGCAATTATGACGTATATTGTGTTTGCTTTACTAATTGGTAACGTGTTAATGGATATTGGAGCTACCATGGGCGAACGTCTTATCTTTCACTCCAACATTGGTTTTTGTATTGCAGCTGCTTGGCTTATTTTACAAGGGTTTGAAAAACTATCAGCCATTACCATTAATGTGCGCAGAGTGGCGTTAACAGCAATTGTATTAGTAATAGGATTTTTATTTGGTTGCAAAACTTGGGAGCGTAATTTTGATTGGAAAAATGATGTAACCTTATTTTTAAAAGACGTAAATACAATGCCAAACTCAGTATTGGTTTTAGGAAACGCTGGAGCCCGTTGGGTGGATTTGGCCGATACCAAAGAGGTGACAGGTATTAAAGTGGTAGGGCAAGATAGTACTCGTTTTAACGATTATAATGGTACTTTACATATTACAGATGAAGAAGTAAAACAAGGTGGATACAAAGATAAACGAGAAGCGGCTCTATATAAAGGTATTGGATTTTTAAAACATGCTGTTGAATTGCACCCACGCTACGTAAATGGGTATTTAAATTTAGGCTTAGCGCACTTTAAATTACGTAAAGATTTTGAAGCCCTTTACTATTGGAAAAATGCAGAACGCTTATACCCAAACAACCCTTATTTACGCAATTATTATGCTGTTTATTACAACGATTTAAAAAACCGTGGGCAAACAATGTTTAATAAAGGTAAAATGGATAGTGCTGCAATTGAATATAATAAGTGCACTATTTTATCGCCAGAAAACCCAGAGGGTTGGTATAATTTAGGCGGCGCCTATTTTAATCGTCAAAAATACCAACAAGCCAAACAGTGTTGGGAACGTGCTTTACAACTTAATCCAAATTATGCTGAGGTTAAAAAAGCATTACCAATGTGTACACCACAATTATTGGGGCAAGTGCCTTCGGTAAGTGTTATGCCAACATCTAAACCAATTCATAATTAATAATTAATATAAGCCTTAAAGGTTTTAAATAGCCTTTAAGGTTTTTACAAAATGAGAAAATTTCCGTTAATAGTAATAGCCTTAGTTTGTATGCTAACTAATTATGCGCAAGTAATTTTTAGTAATAGCGCTGGTAATCTCACATTGCAAAGCTTTTCGGTTGGGGCAACACAATATACAACGGTACCCACATTATTTTCTACTATACAAGATGGGCATAATAATAATGTAGGTTTCGCTGGTAATCCAAACAAACCATTTAATGTTCCGACATTAAAAAATAAGGGTTGGGCAGTAGTTTATAATGCAACAGATAACGATACTTTTTTTGTAAGTACCAGTTGGTTTGATACTACAACAATTGCAGCTAATCGATGGTTAATTACACCACAAATTACTGGCATAGTACCTAATACCGTTTTAACATGGTATGCTAAAAGCCCCGATCCTAATAACGCTGATGCTTATGAAGTTTATGGTACAAATAAAACAGGTACATTAACCAGCGCCGATTTTACCATTGGCGATAGATTATTTACCATTTCCAATTTTAGCACAACTACTGGTGGTGAAAATAGTACATGGACAAAACGTTCAATCAACCTTACGCCCTTTGCTGGACAAAATTTACGTTTTGCGTTTAAAAATTATTCAACTAATAAATATCAACTTTGGATTGACGACATACAAGTTGTAACCCTTGCAAATAGTTTAGATGCAGGATTAAGTAATTTAAAAACTAACAAATACGTATTAATAAATACACAAAATACAGTTGGTTTAAGCTATACCAATTATGGTGCTACGGCCATTAATACAATTACTTTAAATTATAAAATAGGCTCATCTGCGGTGCAAACAGAAACTTTGGCGCTTACAAACCCCTTAAATTATAATGAAACAAATGTGTTTACATTTGGCTTACCGTATTCAGTTTCAAGTGCGGGTTTATATCCTTTAAAATGCTGGTTAAGCAATGTAAATGGCACAACTGACCAAAGCCAAACAAATGATACTTTAACAACAAATATAACTATTCAAGCTACCACGCCAAAAAAACGCGTTTTGGTAGAGCAATATGTAAGCGCTTACGATGGCGAAAGTTGTGACGCACAAAGTAAACTAATGGCATTAAAAAACGATAGCACAATTATAGCCGTTAACATTCATGATTTAGATTCGTTAAGAGAAATAAGTTCTACAGGCGTTATTAGTGCGTATAAAAAATATTTTTCCACCGCTTTAATTGATAGACAATATTTTGACAGTTTGGCTACGGTTGCTATTACTCGCCCTTATTATGCCAACAAAATAAATGCACGTTTAAATGCTGTAACGCCAGTAAGTGTGAGTATTATTAATAAAACCTATAATAGTTTTACGCGTCAATTAATGTTTACGTTACAAGCTGATTTTGTGGGCGAAGTAAAAGGCGATTACCGTTTTAACGCTTATCTAACCGAAAACAACGTGTCGGGTAATAGTGCCGATACTACCGTAAATGGATTTAATCAATTTAATAATTATTATACCACACCTTGGTCGCAGTATTATAACACAGGTTATTTTTCAAGTACAAATAATACGTATGTTTTAAATACTTGGCAATATAAACATCAAAACACGCTAGTGCGTTCTATAGATGGATCGTTTGGGTTTTCGGGCGGACCAATTCCTTTAACAGGAGGTACGCAGGGACAATCGTATCAAAAAACATATACATTAACTATCGCTACAGCCACGCCAGGTGTTAGTAAATATAACGAAGACAATATGTACATAGTTGGTTTTGTGGCTGAGTATAGTACCAATAAAAATGCACGAACTGTTTTAAATGTAACGCAAACAAAAATCACAACTAATCCAGAAATTATTGGTGTAAAAGAAATTATTAGCGATAAAAATCAAATTATTATCTATCCAAATCCATCAACAGGGCTTGTGTTTTTTGAAACCACACAACAAATTAGTAATTACGAATTAAAGGTAGTTGATGTATTAGGCAATTGTGTTTTTATACAAAACAATTATAATACCATAGCGCCTAAAAGTATTGATTTAACTGGACTTAAAAATGGCGTATATTTTTTAAGTATTAGCGGCAATGCAAAAACTATGAACGAAAAAATAGTTATACAAAAATAATTTTTTATAATCCTAAAAATAATTTTTTTATTAATTCAGGCTGTTCGTAGGTTACCAAGTGCCCCGTATTTTTTAATAGTATAAAATTAGTTGGGCAATTAATTAAATTACGTTTGGCAAATGTAAAATTTAAAGTATCGGCAATTTTATCATTTTGCCCAGTAATAACAGTAGTGCTAACGTATAGTTTTTTCCATTTAGGTAACATTGCTTTCATTTCTTTCTGATGCGCAAATTTTTCTTTAGTAGCTACATTCAACATTTTTGGTAAAAAAACCTGAACAGCTTTCCACCTGCCAATATTGCTAAACCAATAAAATTTCTCTTTTTCAGGGTCAATAACCGGCGATACCATTACTAATTCTTTTATTTGCTGTGGATAATTAATGGCCAGCCAAGCTGCAATTGGTGCACCATATGAACGCCCCACTAAAATTACTTTTTTATGATGTTGGTTTTCCGCATCTATAATTTGTTTAATAGAGAGGGCTTGTAGCTGCGTAGATAGTTCGGCTTTACCATAAGTAGATTTTCCATATCCCAGCCTATCTATTGAAATTAATTTGAATTTTGTTTGCAATAAGCTATCGTCCATTAAATTTAAATAACCATACCAAGCCCCAGGTGCGCCATGAATAAAAACTAATAAGGGCAGTGTATCGTTTTTATTAATGACTACATAATGAATTTTTTTACCTAAAAATGTTTGGATTTTATATTCTGGCGAAAGAGTTTTGTTATTATAATGTTCTTTTAATTCTTTATCTGTATATATATATTTATTTAAAAAACAATTTTGTAGAAATATAGAAAGTATGAAAAATAAAAAAATATAACGAAGCTTCTTCAAAATCATTAGCAATTAAAAAATTATGTTTAATATAATCATCGGTGTCATCAGTGCTCTATACAAAACTATTACTAAATTTGTAAGATGCAAAGCCTTCCACAACAACTTTTAAGTAATTTAAACTTATTAACTCATTTTGATGAAGCGGCTTTTGTTGAGGCGCATAATCCCGAAAATAAAATTACTTCTATGCGCTTAAACCCCTTTAAACCTGTAGAGCTAGATATTGAAACAAACGATAATGTTAAATGGTGCGAGAATAGTTATTATTTAAATAATCGTCCTTCGTTTACATTAGATCCTTTATTTAATGCAGGTTGCTATTATGTGCAAGAAGCAGGAAGTTTATTTTTAGAATATGTTTTAAAAAGTATTTTAAACTTTAATTCTAATTTAAAAGTATTGGACTTGTGTGCCTCACCTGGTGGCAAAAGCACTTTAATAAATTCGCTATTAAACAAAAATAGTTTATTGGTAGCTAATGAATTTATAAAATCAAGAGCCGATGTGTTGGCTCAAAACCTTAGTAAATGGGGTAGTGCAAATACTATTGTTACAAACAACGATCCTACAAAATTTACCGAATTACAAAATTACTTTGATGCCATAATTGTAGACGCGCCTTGTAGTGGCAGTGGCTTGTTTCGCAAACAACCAGAGGCGATTAACGAATGGAGTATAGATAATGTTGTTAAATGTAGTATCCGACAAAAAAATATTTTAAATGAAATAATTTCCTCTTTAAAACAAAACGGATTTTTAATTTATAGTACCTGTTCTTATTCTATTGAAGAAAATGAAGAAATTGTAAATTGGTTAATAAAAGAGCACCACTTAACCTACATCAAAATTCCTATTAATAACACTTGGGGGATTATTGAAACAGAAGCTGGTTACCGTTTTTACCCACATTTAACCAAGAGCGAAGGCTTTTTTTGTGCGGTATTACAAAAGCAAGATTCTGAAATGCATACGCAACGTTCTGTTAAAAAAAAGAGTGTAGATATCAGTAAAAACGAATCTATTATACTTGAAAAATTTATTGATAAAGGCGAAAATCAGTTTATTAAAAAAAATAATCAATTTCATTTTTTAAATGCCGAAGCATTAAACTTTTTAACCATTTTTGAAAAGCAATTTTATTTTAAAAAAGCGGGTATTTGTGTGGGGGAGATTAAAGGGCAGGATTTAATTCCGAATCAAGAGTTGGCGTGGTGTAATTATTTAAAAAATAATGTAAATAAATTAGAATTAGATAAAGAAACAGCTTTGCAATATTTACGTAAAGAATCTTTTGATTATACCCATCACCCTGCACATAGTCGAAGGGAAGATGAAAAATTAGGATTACATTTAATTACTTATAAAAATTATGGTTTAGGCTGGGCTAAACTATTGCCAAACCGTATAAACAATTATTTGCCAAATGAATTACGAATTTTAAAAACGAGTTAATTAGTGTTTTAATTTAGCTATAAATTTGTATATTTACATTTTATGATAGTTGTTTACCCCGCTTTTTTATGGGCTTTGTTTGCAGTTGCAATTCCAATTATTATTCATTTATTTAATTTTAAAAAATACAAAAAAGTATATTTTACAAATGTTCGTTTTTTAAAAGAGCTTCAGCATCAAAGCAAAGCAAAATCACGTCTAAAAGAAATTTTAATATTAATTGCACGATGCCTAACCCTTGCTTGTTTAGTATTGGCATTTGCGCAACCTATTCTTCCATCAAAAAACAATACAATTGCTAACACTGGTGCAAATGCTATTAGTATTTACATTGATAATTCGTTTAGTATGGAAAACGTTAGTAAACAAGGCGCTTTATTAGAAGTTGCAAAAAACAGAACTAAAGAAATAATTAAAGCCTATGGTAGTATTGATAAGTTTCAATTAATTACCAATGATTTTGAAGGAAAACACCAACGTTTTTTAAGTAAAGAAGATGCACTTACGGTTACAGATGAATTAAAAATATCATCATCAGTAAGGCTATTAAGCGATGTTATTAAACGCCAAGAAGAGTTTTTAAACACTTCAAATCTTATAAATAAAAAAATATATATTCTATCTGATGCACAAAAATCAACATATAATATCCAAGATTTAAAAACAGACACGACTATTAAAACAACATTAATTCCGTTACAAGCCAATCAAGTAAACAATGTGTATATTGATAGTTGTTGGTTTGAAACGCCATTACAACAAAAGGGTTTTATTCAAAAACTACATGCTACGCTTGTAAATAATGGTAATGCCATAATTGATGCAGGTTCTGCAAAATTATTTTTAAATAAACAACAATTAGCTCTTTCATCTTTTAGTATTGACGCTAACTCAAAAGCCGAAATTTTATTTACGTTTGAATGTAAGCAAAGTGGTTTTAATTTCGGTTCTATAAAAATTGATGATTATCCAATTACATTTGACGACGAGTTATTTTTTGCTTTTAATTCAAAAGTAAATGTGAGCGTAACATTAATTAATGGTAAAGATTTAAAAGAAAGTAATGGTTTGGAAACACTATTAAAAAATGATAGTTTATTTAAATTAAATATTAGTAATGAACAAACGATAGATTTTAGTAAATTTAAAATTAGTGATGTACTTATTTTAAATCAGCTTTCAGATATAAGCACAGGCTTACTCTCTGAACTTTTAAAATTTACAAAGCTAGGCGGAACTTTAGTGTTTGTTCCAGCTCAAACGGCTAACCTTATAAACTACAATCAAGCATTAACAAGCTTACAATTACCAAATTTTGTTGACGTTGATACATCAACAGTAAAAATTGATAAAATAGAATTAGCCTCTAAATTTTTTACAGGTGTGTTTGATAAAGTAGAAGATCACCTTAACCTACCCCAAATAAATAAACATTATAAATTAATAAAAACAAACACCACTAAATTTGAAACTATTTTACAATTACAAACATCTGATGCTTTTTTTGGAGTAACTGCAAATGGGAATTCTCAAGCATATTTATTTACGGCGCCATTAAGTCAAAATTGTACTAACTTTAGTAAACACGCCTTGTTTGTGCCAACCCTGTATCGTATTTGTTTTAGTAGTTTAAAGGCAAGTCCGTTATTTTACCAAACAAATAGTAACGTAGTTATCAATTTAAAAAATGATATCGTGCCTTCAGAACAACCGCCCCACATTAAAAAACTTAACTCGCAATTAGATATTATTCCCGAAATGCGAACTGTAGATAATGGTTTATTTTTATACACGCGCAATCAAATAAATATGCAGGGCTTTTACCAAGTTTTACAAAACAATGCTGTAACATTGCCCTTGGCCTTTAATTTTTCGAGAAAAGAATCTAACCTAAGCTGTTATACAATTGTTGAATTAGCAAAACTGATTTTAGAAAAAGGAAATAAAAATTTAAGTCTAATTGAAGATACACAATCTGATATTTCAAAACAAATTTTACAAAACGTTGATGGTAAAAAATTATGGAAATTATTTATACTTTTGGCATTACTTTTTATTGCAATTGAAACAGCACTTTTACGATTTTTAAAATAAAGTTAAATGAGCATATTACTAAAACAAGCAAAATTAATTTCGCCACAAAGTACACTAAATGGCAAAGTAATGGATATTTTAATTGAAGGTGGAAGAATTATAGAGATAAAAAAATCTATTGTAGCAAAAGCAAACACTAAAGTTATTGATGAAAAAGACATGTGTGTTTCTGTAGGCTGGATAGATATGCAATGCAGTAGTGGCGACCCAGGTTTTGAACACAAAGAAACGCTAACTAGTTTGTTAAAGTGTGCGGCAAGTGGCGGTTTCACTGGCGTGTGTGTACATAGTAATAACAACCCAGTTTTACACTCAAAAGCGCAGATAGAATACATTGTAAATAATACACAAAACAAAACGGTAAACGTTTATCCCTTTGGTACAATAACGGTTGATGCTAAAGGAAAAGATATTGCCGAAATGCATGATATGAAACAATCTGGCGCAGCAGCGTTTAGTGATTATAAACATGCTATTAAAGATGCAGGAACCGTAATGCGCGCTTTGCAATATGCAGAAAATGTAAACGCGTTTATTATTACACATTGTAACGATGAAAGTATTTCACATGGCGGGCAAATGAACGAAGGAGAAACGTCTACAGCTATAGGATTAAAAGGTATTCCCTCATTAGCCGAAGAATTAATGTTAGAACGAAACCTTTCGATATTAAATTATACGGGTGGAAAGTTGCATATACCTACAATTAGTACTAAAGGTAGTGTTGATTTAATTAAAAAAGCAAAAACAAATGGTTTACAAATAACTTGTGGTGTTGCTGCAATTAATTTATTATTAGATGATTCTGTTTTACACGATTTTGATACCAATTATAAACTAGACCCGCCTTTGCGAACCAAAAAAGATGTACAAGCGCTTCGTAACGCTGTTGAAAGTGGAGTAATTGATGTGATTATTAGCGACCATTTACCTCAAGATACAGAGAGTAAAGAATTAGAATTTGATTTGGCAGATGTAGGTATTATAAATTTACAAACAACATTTAATTGTGCTTTAGAAGGATTAAAAGAAAAAAATATTGAGTTTATAATCAATGCACTAACGTATAACCCACGTTTAATTTTAGGTATTGCACAGCATACAATACAAGAGGGTGCAGAAGCTAACCTTACTATGTTTTCTCTATCAAGCGAAAGCATATTAACTGAAAAAACAAATCATTCAAAATCTAATAACTCACCATTTTTAAATAAAAAAATGCAAGGTAAAGTAATTGGCGTTATTAATGGTACTAAGAGTTTTTTTAATTAGAAAGTAATTTAGTTAAATATTGATGTAGGTGATATTTAATTCATTTCCCATTATACCTCCCGCCTATTTTTCTATTTTCGTATCCTTTTATAACTGGCAATGTTTTAGGTACTTTTACCTGTAAAGATGAATCGTTTAACGATAGTTTTGCTCTTATAACACAAATTACTTCAATTACAAAGGCTTCAAACTTAAAGCTACATTATGTTTGATTTAAATTTTGTTGATGTTTGCTTAATTCACTTAACACAAATTTTACAATTTTACCTTAAATACATAAATAATATTCTTATTTTTTAGTAGTAAATTAACTAGTATGGTCAGCTACAATAACCCAATTGCCATTTATTTTTTTCCAAAGTAGAGTAAAATAGCCGCCAACTGTTTTTTGTTTATTTAGTTTCCATTGCCCAATCACATAAATACTTGTGACGGATAATTGCGTAGCTTCCTTTATAGTAAAATTTAAAATACCCATAGCTTCTTTAGTAGGATATGATTTTACATAATTATCATATGTTTTTTTCCAGCCATACGTAATGCCTTTGCTACCAATAAATTTTAGGCTATCACTCTGCCAATAATAAGTCATAAACCCTTTAATATCTGCGCTATTCCATGCTACTTCTTGTGCTTTCATATTTTTTAAAACGTCATCTACTTCCATATTTTTTTCTTGAGAAAATAGGTTTGACAAATAAAATAGGCATAATACAAGCAATAATTTTTTCATATATAATATCGACTAAATGTTAATAAAATAAGGCTACACAATATGTTTTAAAATTACATAAAATGTTATATCTTTGTATCACGTTCATTAACATACTTATTAAGAAAAGCTGAGGGATACGCCCTATGATGCTTTACCAACCCTTTTAGTAATGCTAAATTTTAAATTATTAAATGTTAAATGAATTAATACAATTCAACATTTAAAATGT
This sequence comes from Bacteroidota bacterium, assembly GCA_025363015.1. Classification (GTDB taxonomy): domain Bacteria; phylum Bacteroidota; class Bacteroidia; order B-17B0; family Aurantibacillaceae; genus Aurantibacillus. The sequence continues at coordinate 2,347 of JANYEQ010000047.1, read as the reverse complement.
ATCATTTAAAATTTCCTAAAGAAGGTGGGAATTCGTTTCGATTTAATCGAAAAAATAAGTAGAATAGATTTTAAAAATTATAAAGCAAATACATATAAATCTCTTCTGCATACTGCGGAAGAGATTTTTTATTTTAAATATATGAGTACTATACAACAAGAATTAGAAAAACGTGTATTAGTAATTGATGGGGCAATGGGCTCACTCATTCAAGAATACAAATTAACCGAAAAGGAATTTCGAGGCAAGCGCTTTGCCGATTGGCATAAAGATTTGCAAGGCAATAACGACTTGTTATCCATTACTCAACCGCAAATTATTAAAACTATTCATAAAGAATATTTAAAAGCAGGCGCTGACATTATAGAAACAAACACCTTTAGCGATACCGTTATTGGTATGGCCGATTACGATTTGCAAGAGTTTGTTTATGAATTAAATTTTGAATCGGCTAAAATTGCTAAGGAAGCTATTGTCGAATTTAAAACGGAATTCCCCGAGTTTTCTTCTATACCAAAATTTGTTGCTGGAGCAATTGGGCCCACAAACCGCACCTTATCTCTATCACCAAACGTTAACGACCCTGGCTATAGAGCCATTACTTTTGATGAGTTAGTAGAAGCCTACACCGAACAAGTTCGCGGATTAATTGATGGCGGAGCAGATTTATTACTAATTGAAACTATTTTTGATACTTTAAATGCAAAGGCGGCTTTATATGCCATTCAAAACTATTGCGAAAAAATTGATAGAAAAATGCCAGTAATGGTTTCGGGAACGATTACCGACGCAAGTGGCAGAACCCTTTCTGGACAAACAACCGAAGCGTTTTTAAATTCTGTTTCGCATGTTGAATTATTAAGCGTTGGTTTAAATTGTGCCTTAGGTGCAAAAGATATGCGTCCGTATTTAGAGGAGCTTTCCAATAAAGCACCCTTTTATGTAAGTGCATATCCTAACGCCGGTTTGCCCAATCAGTTTGGTGAATACGATCAAGATGCTCACGAAATGGGGCATCAAATCGAAGATTTTTTAAAAGCAGGTTTTTTAAATATTGTTGGCGGTTGCTGTGGTACAACTCCCGCACATATTAAACGAATTGCCGAATTGGCAAAGGACGCCAAGCCGCGTAAAAAACCAAAGCCCGATACGTTGATGCACCTGAGCGGCTTAGAACCTTTTACGCTTACGCCAGAAAGTAATTTTTTAAATGTAGGCGAACGAACCAATGTTACGGGTTCAAAAAAGTTTTTACGTTTAATTAAAGAAGGGAATTTTGAAGAAGCTCTATCCATAGCTAAAGATCAGGTAGATGGCGGCGCACAAGTAATTGATGTAAACATGGATGAAGGGATGTTGGATAGCGAACAAGCAATGACAACGTTTTTAAATTTAATTGCTTCCGAGCCCGATATTTCGCGCGTACCAATTATGATTGACTCTAGCAAATGGAGCGTAATTGAAGCTGGGTTAAAATGTGTTCAAGGCAAAGCAATTGTAAATTCTATTTCGTTAAAAGAAGGCGAAGAAAAATTTATTGAACAAGCAAATAAAATTAAACAATACGGTGCTGCTGTTATTGTAATGGCATTTGACGAAGTGGGACAAGCCGATACGTTTGAACGCCGTAAAGAAATTTGCAAACGTGCTTATGATGTATTGGTTGATAAAGTAAAATTCCCACCACAAGATATTATTTTTGACCCAAACATTTTCCCTGTAGCTACAGGTATGGAAGAGCATCGCTTAAATGCTTTAGATTTTTTTAACTCCACAAAATGGATTAAAGAAAATTTACCTCATGCCAAAGTAAGCGGTGGTGTAAGTAATGTTTCATTTTCGTTTAGAGGAAATGATCATGTACGCGAAGCCATACACAGCTCGTTTTTATACCATGCTGTAAAAAACGGAATGGATATGGGAATTGTTAATCCTGCACAATTAGTAGTGTACGATGACATTGATAAAACATTATTAGAGTTAGTAGAAGATGTTTTATTAAATCGTAGAGACGATGCTACTGAACGCTTAGTAGATCATGCAGAATCGTTAAAAGGAATAACAAAAGAAAAAACAGAAAAAGATGAAGCATGGCGAAAAGGCACAGTAGAAGAACGTTTAAGTTATGCTTTGGTAAAAGGATTGGTTGAGCATATTGATGCAGATACTGAAGAAGCCCGATTAAAATTAGGTAGACCGTTACACGTAATTGAAGGCCCGTTAATGGACGGCATGAACATTGTTGGTGATTTGTTTGGACAAGGAAAAATGTTTTTACCACAAGTTGTAAAAAGTGCACGCGTTATGAAAAAAGCGGTGGCGTATTTAGAACCGTTTTTATTGGCAG
>JANYEQ010000026.1 GCA_025363015.1 Bacteroidota bacterium | reverse complement strand
AATGCCATAAATGCAGTAATTGCAATAATTGTAATAATTAATGCAAGTCTAAATTTTAAAATAAAATGGGCAATTTGTTTTAACATTTTAGGTGGCGAATATACTAAAATTTTAATAATTGAAAACAAGGGCTATGCTATTGAGACACAAAACCTGTTGTTGTTACAACTAATTTATACTAAAGTATAAGTTTAGGAATACAAAAAAGTATAAACTGGGGCGGGGGGATAGAATTATACTTTTTATTTTATAAATTCTACCATTTTAGTAATAACGTTTTTGCTCACATGGTTGGGTTTCATCATTTCTTCGGGTTTTGCCATGCCATTGCCCGTAAAGTACATGTGGTCTAAATTTTCAAACCAAGTGGTTTTAAAGTTTGGTTTATCTTTCATGGCATCTACCCATAAATCGTAATCTTTTTTGGTAACGTTGTAATCACGTCCACCTTGTATAAGTTGAATGGGTATGGTTAATGTTTTTGCCACTTCTAATACTTTATAATTTCTATCTAACAACCAATATTTTGCTTTAGCACCAAAGGGAAGCATGGTTTTTGTTTTTAAAGTTAAATCGGGTTTTAGTGCATTTTTAACTTGCCATTTTAGGGTATTGTTCATTTTTTCTTCTTCGTCACTTACCTTTCCGTCTAAATTACTCAAGTAATCTAATTGTTCTGGTATAATTTCTAGTAAAGGGCGGGCAGGGGCAGCTAATAAAATTAAGCCTTTTACTTTACATTTTTTTGCCATTAAGGGGGCACACATAGCGCCCTGGCTATGCCCAGCAACGTAAACTTTAGTACTATCTACTTCTTTTTGATGTTTTAAAAAATCAACAGCCGCAACAGCATCATCAATGGTTTCGCTATAATAATCCATACTATCTATTGGAAAGGGATTATTATTTTGATATACATAGGTGCGTTTATCATAAGCTAAAACCGTTATGCCTTGTTGAACCAAACCTAAAGCTATTTCTAAATAAATTTTATTTTTAACCATGCTTCCATTTCGGTCGTGTGCACCGCTGCCATGCACTAATATAACGGCGGCAGTTTTTTTTGCATTGTTGGGTATGTATAAACTACCTGGTAATTTTATAAACGGGTTGGTTTCAATTAACACTTCTTTGCGCGTATAATTTGCTAGGGCAGTGGCTTCGGGCTTATAAAACCATTGAGTGCTAAAAGTATCAATTGTAAAACGATGAATAGATTGTGCTTGATCGAATAATAAATACCATAAAAATTTACCTTTAGCAACTTTAATACTAGTTGCTGTTGCCATTTTACAACCTTGCGTATCTATTTCGGTACGCTCAATAGCCACAATGGGCCCGTATTCTTTAATAAAATCGTTTATGGTTTTATCGGCTTGGGCTTCAATTATTTTACCGTAAAAAGTGCTGTCAAAAAAATGTTGATTCTTATTATACTCGCCTCGCTTTATTGCGCCAATAAATTTTTTAGTTAATTTTTTATAAGGGTTTACCTCATCTTCTTGAGCTTTACTATTTAAAATAGTAAACATTAAAAGTAGTACCGTAAAAAAATAGCGTAGTTTTATCATCTTAAAAAAATTGTATATTTAATCTTCAAATTTACACATTACGTGATACCTAAAGTAACTGTTGATAAAATAATTGAAACCGCCAGAGTTGAAGAAGTGTTGGGCGATTTTATTACGTTTAAAAAACGTGGTGTTAATTTATTGGGTTTATGCCCTTTTCATGGCGAAAAAACCCCTTCTTTTACCGTATCTCCCGTTAAGGGTATTTACAAATGTTTTGGCTGCGGTAAGGCTGGTAATTCTGTAAATTTTATTATGGAACATTTACAGCTAACCTATCCCGAAGCGTTAAAATGGTTGGCTAATAAGTACGGTATTGAAGTTATAGAGCGCGAAATTACCCCCGAAGAAAAAGAAAAACAAACCGAGCGCGAAAGTATGCTTATTGTAATGCAATATGCACAACGCTATTTTACCGAAATTATGACAACAACGGATGAAGGAAAATCGGTAGGATTAGGTTATTTTAAACAGCGCGAATTAAGCGACGCCATCATTCAAAAATTTCAGTTAGGGTATAGTTTAGAAGAACGCAATGCCTTTACACAAGCAGCAGTAAAAGCTGGCTATCAGCCAAAATATTTAGCCAAAACGGGCATGAGTATTTTAAGTAATAAATATATTGAGGGTGCTGAAGTAAAAGTAACCGATGTATTTGATAGATACGCTGGACGGGTTATGTTTCCTATACAAGACGATGGAGGTAGGGTAGTGGCTTTTGGTGGACGAACATTAACCAACGATAAAAAAATTGCCAAATATATTAATAGCCCCGAAACCGATATTTACAATAAGAGTAAAATTTTATATGGTTTATGGTTGGGTAAAAAAACCATTCAGCAAAACGATGCCTGTTATTTAGTAGAAGGTTATATGGATGTAATTGCCATGCACCAAGCAGGGATAGAAAATGTAGTGGCAAGTAGTGGTACATCACTTACTATTGAACAAATAAAAGCTATTCACCGTTTTACTAAAAACATTATAGTGCTTTACGATGGCGATGAAGCAGGGCAAAAAGCCAGTAACAGAGCCATTCCGCTATTGTTGGAAGAAGGAATGAATGTGCGTTTATTATTTTTTCCGAATAACGACGATCCGGATAGTTTTAGTAGAAAGGTCACCAATCAAGAGTTTAAAGATTATATAGCCAATAACACACAAGATTTTTTATACTTTAAAGCAAAAAAATTAAATAGCGAAACTAAAAACAATCCTATAAAAAAAGCAACCGTTATTAAAGATATTGTAGATAGTATTGCCCTAATACACGATAATATTATTCGTAGCATTTATGTAAAAGAATGCTCAAGTATTATGGATTTGGAAGAATCTATCTTACAACAAGAAGTAAATAAAATTAGGAGAAAAACAATAAAAAAAGGTATCACCCTTAGCGGAGTTGAAGGGACAGAAGAAACACAAAACACTATTACGCCTTTTGAAGTAGAAGAGAATGTAAAAATAAAAGAAACTGAAGTACTAAATTTTGACGCCGAAGAAAAAGAACTGTTACGTTTGTTATTAGCCTTTGGTAATGCCCTTGTAACTATTGAAGCCGAAAACGAAGAGTTAGAAAAATACGATGTAGAAATTACATTGGGCGAATACATTTTTTTTGAATTAATGCGCGACGATATTAAATTTGAAAACCCCATGTATGTTCAAATTTACGATGAATATGTAAACGAATTAAGTAACCAAAGGTTACCAAATTTAAATTATTTTTCAAATCATCATAATCCATTAATAAGTAGCTTTGTTATAAATTATGTACATAGTAATTATGAGTTGAGTAAAAAATGGAAATTGCATGGTGTTATCATTCCTGAAGAAATTCAACTTTTAAAAAAACTAACACAAACAACATTATTTAGTTATAAAGCTCGCAAACTAACTCAAATAATTAACGAAAGCCAGCAGCTTTTAAAAACGGCACATAACAATGAAGATGAAATTATTTTAAAACAAATACAACATTTTAATGCCTTAAAAGGTAGAGTAAATAAGCTATTGGGGCGTGTTGTTATTAAATAAATTTTCTTATTCTTTGTAATAAAATATATTTTCTATAAGCGGCTTATCTTGTTTGGTTGAACTAATTTTTATTACAATTTCGTTTTTATTAAAAGTAGTAGAGCCATTAATTAACGATACAAATTTTAATTTTTTAAGTAAAGCAGTTGTGTTTTCTTCAATAAATTTAGCTTCATATTTTAAACTAGGCATAAATTTAAATTCAATAATACTATCATTTTTAGTTGAAATAAAACGTCCGTTATCTATGGATATAGATATACTTTTTTTTAACGAATCGTTTAAAATAAAGTAAAATAAATTGCTTTTTTGCTTGGTGATGGTATCGCTTTTAGTACCTTTTTGGTAAAAAAATATAATATCATTTTGCTTTTTTACTTTTATAGATATAGGATTTTGACCAATACCATTTAAAACAAAGAATACATTAAAAATTAAGATAAATGAAAATATATTAATCGTTGGTTTCAAACTTTAAAATTACATAAAACATTAGCTTTATAATGCTAAATAAACATAAATAAAAATAGTAATTCTATTTTAAAATCTCTAATTTTAAATGCTATAAACGATATGATAGAATTTACAAAATTTACACTTAAAAATAATTTAACCGTTATTGTTCATCAAGATAAAAGCACGCCCATGGCATGTTTAAATATTATTTACGATGTAGGCGCACGAGATGAAGATGAAAATAAAACAGGTTTTGCACATTTATTTGAACATTTAATGTTTGGCGGTAGTATTAATATTCCTAATTACGATGAGCCTTTGCAATTAGTAGGTGGCGAAAATAATGCATTTACAACCAACGATATTACAAATTATTATTGTACCGTTCCGGTAGAAAATATTGAAACTGCTTTTTGGTTAGAAAGTGATAGAATGCTAAGTTTAGCCTTTACAGATAAAAGTTTAGAAGTACAACGTAATGTTGTAATTGAAGAATTTAAGCAACGTTATTTAAACCAGCCTTATGGCGATGTTTGGCTACTCCTACGCCCTTTGGCTTATAATACCCATCCTTATAAATGGAATACTATTGGTAAAGAAATTAAGCATATTGAGGATGCCGTAATGGATGATGTAAAATCGTTTTTTAAAAAACATTATAATCCAAGTAATGCAATACTAGTAGTAGCGGGTAATGTACAAATTAACGATATAAAAGAATTATCCACAAAATGGTTTGAGTCAATTGATGCTGGCATAAAGCCCACACGTAATTTACCAGCCGAACCAAAACAAACAGAAGCCAGAAAATTAACGGTTGAACGGGATGTGCCTGCCAATTCTATTTACAAAGTGTATCACATGTGCTCAAGAAGAGATAAAGAATATCATACTATTGATATTATTTCGGATATTTTAAGTAGAGGAAATTCATCGCGCTTATACAAAACACTTATAAAAGATAAACAATTATTTACCGATATAAATGCCTACGTACAAGGCGATTTTGATAAAGGATTGTTTGTAGTAAGTGGTAAAATAAGCGACGGTGTAAGCGTTGAAGATGCTGAAAAAGGAATTATAGCCGAATTTGAAAAATTAAAAACTGAATTTGTTAACGATATAGAATTGCAAAAGTGTAAAAATAAAATAGAAAGCACCGTTGTATTTAGCGAAACAGATGTATTAACAAAGGCAACTAACCTTGCTATTAGCGAACTTTTAGGTGATGCGGATTTAATTAATCAAGAAATTGAAAGATATGGTAATGTTACTGCAGAAAAAATTAAACAACAGGCTAATTTAATTTTAAACGAAACCAATTGTAGCACATTATATTACTTAAAGAATAAAAAACAATAATATTTTATACGAATATAAATGAGGGATATTAACTACATCAAAAACAGATTAATAAACTTAAAATTTCCAGCCGAAGTTTTATTAAATTATGATGAGCCACACCGTTTTTATCATACTACACAACATTTATTAGAAGTTATTTCTAACCTAACTAAACAAGCGGATATTGCAGACGATGTTTTTTTAGCTGCCGTCTATCACGATGCTATTTATAACCCAAAAGCCAGCGATAACGAAGAACAAAGCGCTAATTTATTTTTACAACATGCTAAAAATTCTAACTTAACACAAGATCAAAAAAATAGTGTTACCCAATTAATAATAGATACAAAAAATCATATTTCCTCCTCTGATAAATCGCAACAATTAATTACTGCCGATTTAGATATTTTAAATCAGCCTTTAAGTAAATTAATAGAATACGAACATCAAATTTTTAAAGAATTTCAATATGTTGATTATAATATTTATAAACCAAAACGTATTGAAGTTTTAACAAGCCTAAATAAAAACAATAATTTAGATGCTTTAATAGAATATATAAAATACCGTAAACCATTAATTGGCGTGTTTTGTGGAAGTTTTAATCCATTTCATAAAGGGCATTTTAATGTGTTACAAAAAGCCGAACAAATATTTGATAAGGTAATTATTTCGTTTGGTAAAAACCCCGATAAATTAGTTAGAAATTGGGAAATACCTCATTCTATTCAAAACAGACAATTAACCGAATACAATGGTTTGTTAACTGATTACGTTGCTTCGTTAGGCTTCGATGTAACGGTAATTAGAGGTTTACGAAACTCTACCGATTTTAATTACGAACAAAATCAATATCGCTATATTCAAGAATTAATGCCCAACATTAAAATTATAAATATTTTTTGCGATAAAGAGTTTGAACATATTAGTTCATCTGGCATTCGTACGCTTGAAAAATTTAATAAGCACCAAAATTATTTACTAGATTAACTTGAATTTATTTTTAGATAAATATTTTAATAAACTATTTTGGTTATTAAGCAGTTTAATTTTTGTATTTATTTGTTTACGCGCCTTTTTAATACCTTTTAGTCATGATGAAGCAGCTACGTTTTTCTTTTATGTGCAAAGCAATAATTATTTGCCTTATAGTGCACATATATACACAAACAACCATGTTTTAAATAGTGCATTAACCAATATAGCTTATCATTTAGCGGGTTCGCATAGATTTGTATTACGCTTACCAAATATTTTTGCGTTTGTAGTACTTTGCATAGGTATATTTAAGCACTTTAAACACCTAAAAAATTACTCCTCAAAACTATTAGTAGTTGCCTTTTTTTTATTCACCTTTAATTTTTTAGATTTTTTTGAAATATGTCGTGGCTATGGGCTTTCGTTTGCTTTTATAACATTAGGCATGGCTTATTTGTTAAATTATATTGAAACAAAAAAAATAAATTATTTTTTATTTTTTTCAATATGTTGGCAATTGGCATTAGCGGCTAATTTAATTTTAGTTGTAGTAGCGGCAATTGTTTTATTTTTTACTTTTTTGTTTCAACTAAAAAATAAATTATTATTTAACTTAAAAACAATTTTAATTTATTTCTTTAATCTCATCTGTTTAATTTTTTGGATTAAATTTTCTTTTTTTTATAAACAACAAGGAGTTTTAGATTATGGAGTAGGGGATAATTACTGGCTAGTAACCTTTAAAACATTAATTTTATTTTTATTTGGTACTGATGAGTTATGGCTACAACTATTAATTTTATTGAGTTTTACAACTATCATCGTTTTTTTAACGCTTAATATATTTAAAAACAAATTATACTTCAATACATTTTTTTACAAAGAAAATGTTTACCCTATTTTATTAGTAATTTTAATTATTGCCTTCTATTTACTTAAAAAAGTGTTAAATGTAAATTATCCAGAAGATAGAACAGGTTTGTTTTTTTACTTATTTTTTGTATTAAGTTTCGCATTTTTTATCGATACTCTTAATAAACAAATAGCAAACGTTTTATCATTAAGTACTGTTGTTATATCACTTTTATTTTTTTGCTTATCGTTAAATATTACTTATTTTAGTTCGCCTTATTATCATACGCAACCAAAAATATTTTTTGATTATTTAAAAAGCGAGCAATTAAAAAATACCGAATTATTTACTGTTGGCGGGCATCGTGTACGCGAAATGAATTATGCTTTTTTAAATTATAGAGGCAATACTATTTTAAATCCAATGGATAATAGCGAAGAAATGCAAATGAATTGCGATTATTATTACGCCTTAAAAACCGAGAAACCTTACTACCAAAATTTTTATAACGAACTAATAGCGGATGAAAAATGGGGTCATGTGCTTTTAAAACGTAAACAAAAAATTAATCACAATAATTTTTATTTATTAGATGCTACAAAAATAATTGAAGGTAAAAATGAGTTTTTTGAATTAAAAAAAATAGCTGATACAACATTTAGTAATAATTGTCCTATAGAAATTGAAATTAAACTAAGTTTTAATAAAGTACCAAAGCCATTTCACGGAGCCTTAGTTTTTAGTTTTAATGATACCAATAATGTTCAAAACTGTTATAAACGTATTGCCTTTAACTGGTTAGAGGACGATTTAAATACAAAAAGTAAAACCTTAAAACTAACCACTTCTAATTTACCAAACACTATAAAAGATTTAGTAGTTTATATTTGGAATATTGATAAGCAACCCGTAAAAATTTCTGTACATTCGCTAAAATTATATCAATTACAAGGCGAGGGAGTAACTTTTAAAATCCCAAAATCGTACAATTTAATGATTGAAAAAATAACAAAAAAACCAATTCTATAATATGTTAAACAGAGCCATCGCCCCCAATTTTAAAACTATTTCAAGTATTGACATAGCAAAAGCAAATCATATAAAATTAAACAATGGAATTAATTTTTATTCAATACATGCTGGTAGCCAAGAGTTAATTAAACTTGAGTTTGTTTTTAAAGCAGGTATGTACTATCAACCTGCTTCGTTAATAGCTTCCACTACAAATACACTTTTAGAGTGTGGTACTAAATCATTTACCGCCAACCAAATTAGCGATGGTATTGACTTTTATGGCTCGTTTTTAGAATTGAGTGTCGATCAAGATTTTGCTTCTGTAACCTTATTTACATTAAATAAATACTTAACACAAAGCTTAAAGTTTGTAGAAGAAGTTTTAAAATATCCTACTTTTCCTCAAGACGAATTCCAAATTCATATTACTAATAAAAAACAAAAACATCAAATCAATTCACAAAAAGTAAATGTATTAGCGCGACGTAAATTTTCAGAATTAGTTTTTGGTGAAAAGCACCCTTACGGTATTGATGTGGTAGATGCGGACTTTGATAGAATAAATTTAAACGAAATAAAAACTTTTTTTAATACACATTATAACTCTGCTAATTGTACAATTATAGCTGCGGGTAATCTTCCAAATAATTTAACCGAAACCTTAACACAATTTTTTGGCGATACAACCTGGGGTAATTCGGAGCAGCAAATTATTACAAATAAAATTGCATTAAGCACTACTACCCAGCAAAAACACTTTATTTATAAAGATGATGCCATACAATCTGCTATTAGAATTGGCAAACCCTTATTCAATAAAACGAACCCTGATTATTTTAAATTCCAAGTATTAAATACAATTTTGGGTGGTTATTTTGGCTCTCGATTAATGACCAACATTCGCGAAGAAAAAGGCTTAACCTATGGTATTGGTAGTGGCTTAAGCTCTTATGTAAATAATGGTTACTTTTTTATTAGCACAGAAGTTGGGGCAGATGTTTGCCAACAAGCCTTAGATGAAATTTATAAAGAAATTAAATTATTACAAACTAATTTAGTTGATAAACAAGAGTTAGAAACTGTAAGTAATTATATTTTAGGTCAGTTTTTACGTAGCGTTGATGGGCCTTTTGCTTTGGCAGATAAATTTAAATCTATTTGGGAATTTGATTTAGATTATACTTATTTTGATACGTATTTTAATGCCATAAAATCTGTTACACCCAGCGAAATTAGAGATTTAGCAAATAAATATTTACAACAACACGAGTTAATTGAATGTGTAGTTGGTAAAAAATAACCAATTATAAATTAGTTTATTAATGTTATATCCTTGTTAATTCACATTTAATAACCCTATTTTGGCTACTAAGCTGTTATCCTGAGCGTAGTCGAAGGAGAGAGAGGGGTATGAAAGTAAATGAATTATGAATAGGTCTATTTTAGCAAACTTTAGCATTTGTAACATTTATATTATTAATTACCTTTGTGCAAATGCTTTATCAAAATAAAACAGTTGCTTTTCATACTTTAGGTTGCAAACTTAATTTTTCTGAAACATCAACCATCGCACGATTATTTTACGAAAAAGGTTTTGTAAAAAAAGATTTTACAGAAGTTGCCGATGTGTATGTTATTAATACATGTTCTGTAACCGAAAATGCAGATAAAGAATGTAAATCTATAGTTAAAAATGCCTTACTAAAAAACCCCGAAGCCTTTATTGCTGTTGTGGGTTGTTATGCGCAACTAAAACCTAACGAAATTTCTAATATAGAGGGCGTAGATGTTGTTTTAGGCGCTACCGAAAAGTTTAAATTATTAAATTACATAAATCTTTCACAAAAAAATCAACATGCTCGCATACATAATTGCGAAATTAGTGAAGCCGATTTTTTTGTAGATGCCTACAGTGTTGGTGATCGTACCCGTTCTTTTTTAAAAGTACAAGATGGTTGCGATTACAGTTGTACGTTTTGCACCATACCATTGGCGCGTGGTAAAAGCCGTAGCGATACTATTGAAAATGTGATCGCCAATGCAAAAAAAATTGCTCAAAGTGGCGTTAAAGAAATTGTATTAACAGGCGTTAACATTGGCGATTTTGGTTATGGACAATTGTTAGACGCCGATATTAAAAAACAAAAAGAGTATACTTTTTTACAGTTAATAAAACAGTTGGATAGAGTAGGGGATATTGAACGTTTCCGTATTTCATCTATCGAACCTAATTTACTAACTAATGAAATTATAGAATTTGTAGCTCAATCTAATAAGTTTGCACCACATTTTCACATTCCATTACAAAGTGGTAGTAACGCTATTTTAAAGTTAATGAAACGCCGTTACCAAAAAGAATTATATAGCGATAGAGTTTTAAAAATAAAAACTTTAATGCCAAATTGTTGTATTGGCGTTGATGTAATTGTAGGCTTTCCGGGCGAAACGGAAGAGCATTTTTTAGAAACGTATAATTTTTTAAATACGTTAGATATTAGTTACTTGCACGTTTTTACGTATAGTGAGCGTGATAATACGGAAGCCATTAGCTTACCAAATACTATACCAATTGCCGAACGTAAACGCCGTAATAAAATGTTACGTATTTTATCTGCAAAAAAATTGCGTAGTTTTTATGAGCAACAAATTGGTAAACAGTTTACTGTTATTTTTGAACACGAAAATAAAGAGGGTTTTATGTTTGGCTTTACACAAAATTATATTAAAGTAAAATATCCATTTAACGCAGATTTATGTAATAATACGCAAACTGTAACTATTACAAATTTTGATGAAGATGGTAA
>JANYEQ010000109.1 GCA_025363015.1 Bacteroidota bacterium | reverse complement strand
CTTCGTGAGGCGGAGGCTGGTTGGAAGGTCCAGATGGAGCAGGTCCAGGCGTACCACGTGCGCAACGGCCAGCTGCTGCAGGACGCCGCGGGGCGGGCCTGGCACGAGAAGCAGCTCGCAGACCACCAGGTGAGGGTCTTTTTTGGGTTTGCGAGCTCCGATTCAGGTTTTGGTTCAGGAATTAAATCCGTTTGGTCCACTCCACAAATACGTGTTGCCACCACTAGCATTTAAGCTAATGGGGTTGCCTGCACATATTGCCGAATTTGTTGCAAATGCTGCTAAAGATGGATTTGCATTTACGGTAATATTTATACTGGTATTACCACTACATCCCGCGGCATTTGTAACCGCTAAGTTATATAAACCCGAAGCACCGCTCGAAGCACTTGTTATTGTTGGGTTTTGAGCTGAAGAAGTAAATCCACTTGGCCCCGTCCAACTATAGGTTAATGCCGATGAAGAAAATAAAAACACCGTATTACCTGCACAATAATTGCTAAACGACGAACTTGCCGCAGGTGTGGGGTTATTATTTACAGTAATGGTAACATTTGTAGCGGCGCCGCTACAACCCGATGCCGAAGCATAAACCGAATAAATACCACTCATTAAATTTGTAGCGCTTGGTATTGTGGGGTTTTGGGCGGTTGATGTAAAACTATTTGGGCCACTCCAATTATAAGTAGGCGTGGTTGAAAAACTTGAATTGGAAAATAAATTAATAGTACCACCTGCACATAACGAGTTGGCCGTGGCACTTGCAGATGATATACTTGGTGCACCCGGATTAAAAATAGAGTAGGGGCCAAAATTATTTAAACAACCATTGCTACCTAAAACTTGTAAATTATAGGTACCAGCTGGTTGGGTATTTAAATTAGCGCTGTTTCCCACCACAGCATTAAAACCATTTGTCCATGTGTAACTAAAAGGTCCACTGCCGCTAACACTTACCGAAGTGATAGATCCGGTACTTGCGGCACAATTACTTGGCGATACGCTTGGTGTACTCGCTAATTGTGGAATACCTAAAACAATAATATTACTCACCGCAGTGTTTGTACAACCCGACGATAAAGCTGTACCTGTTACAGTATAGCTTGTATTAACGGTAGGGGTTACAGTAATACTTGGGCCACTAGCACTTGTACTCCAATTATAAATATTTCCTCCTGTGGCAGTGAGGGTAGTTGTTTTATTTAAACAAATTGAACCCGAATTTACAGCAATGGCTGGTAAAGCATTTACACTTACTTGTGCTATTGCACTATTTGTACACGAATTGCCTGCTGTTCCAATTACTGTATAGTTTGTAGTAGATGCAGGCGAAACTCCTATAGATGCTACATTTGCGCTATTACTCCATACATAACTTACGCCACCAGACGCAGTAATTGTACCTGTAGCCCCCGCACAAATAGTTGTAGATGTGGTATTAATTGTTGGTAAACCACTAACACCAATACTTAGGGTTGATGTTTTTGTACATCCAAATCCATTTGTACCAGTAACGCTATAAACCGTTGTGGAAGCAGGCGTTACAGTAATAACCGTATTTGTAGAAGCTGTACTCCAAGTATAAGTGATGGCACCACTAGCACTTAAAGTTGCGCTGCTACCCGAACAAATGGTGTTAGAGGAAGCACTAATAGCCGTTGTTGGTAAAGGGTTTACAGATACGGTTGTGACAGTTGAGTTTACACAACCCTGTACACTTGTACCTGTTAAAGTATAATTTGTTGTACTGGGTGGTGATACGCTTATGGTTGTAGTTGTTGGCCCCGTATTCCAAGTATAAGTAGAGGCACCACTGCCCGTTAAAACAGTTGTTTGCGTACCACAAGTGCTTATAGCGCTTCCTGCATTTATTTGTAAATTTGGTAAAGCATTAACTATAATTTGTTTTGTTAAAGTTTGTTTAAAACCACATACTCCGCCCGCTATTAGAGTATATGTTATTGTACTACCAGGGCTAACTGTAATACTTGATGTATTTGCTCCGCTTGGTAACCAAGTGTAACTACTTGCGCTACTTGGGCCAAATAAAGTAGTACTTCCACCAGGGCAAACAGAATTATTTGATGCTGAAATATTTGGGAACGATACGCCTGTTAATGCGGTAATTGTATAATTACAAATATCGCCAGCAAAACCATCAATCATTAAATAATAACTATTACCAATTGTTAAACCAATGGGGCTAATTGTAAATGTACTACTTCCTTCTTTAAAATCGCTCACAGGTACAAAGCTACAACAAGCAACGGCAGCACTAAATATTTGCATTTGTAAACCGCCGCTAGGGTAACTTCCAACCCAACAATTACCAATACTAACTTTAAATGATGCAGTTGTGCTTGCTGCTATAAATTTAATCCATGAATTATTGTTTATGTTAACATCATAAAATGGCGAACCCACACCCCAAGGCCCACCTTGTCCAAAAGGCCCGCCTGTATTTACACCATTGGGTTGATCAACACCAGCGTTTGTTTCGTTATTGCCAAACATATTACAAGGTCTATCGGCAGTATAAGCGGCACTAGTTGAACCAGAATAACCATTTAAATCACAAATATTTAAGGCGGTTGAACAACCATCATTAGTAGGTGATTGCACGCAAATACCAAAAGAACCTTGCGAGGTAGCAAACGCCCAATACCGTAAATATACTGTGCTACCGGGTGTTAAACCAGTTGCTGCGATATAGGGCAACAAATCGTTTGCAGTGCCTGGATATAAGGTATAATCATCGGCACATGCAATTTGAGTTAAAGCACTGCAGCTAACCCCGCTATAAAGAGCCATTACACCATCGTTAATATATCCCGCACCCAAATTAGGTTGCGGTGTAATGTAAATATTACCACTTGCAGGAACTATTATTTTAAACCATACATCTTTAGTGGTTGTTGTAAAACCACCCGTAGCGGCCCCCGAGCCGCCGACGCAGCTATATGGTGCTGGAGCTAAAGTAGTGTTGGTTTGAGTTGCACCAACGGTACTAAATTGCAAATAATTACAATCAGATGTTACTAAAGGTAGTTGTATAGCAGTACACGGATTATCGTTAGGTTGCCCTGGACCAGCAGCAGCACCACTTACACAAATAGTAAATGGAAATCCACCACTCGAATAATAATCATAAACCCTCACGTAATAAGTTGTACCTGGTACCAAACCCACCGCTGTTACACTTTCAATGCCTCCTGTAAAGCTAGCATCAGTACAGCTAATAGATGTTAAAGCGCCGCAAGATCCACTAAATAATTCTAAAACAGCATCCATATTTGCTGATGGGGTTACTTGAATTGTTTGTGTATAATTATTGGCTGTAAAACTAAACCATACATCGTCATCACTCGTTCCTACGCAAGGCCCTTGTGATTGTGATGCGCCATAAGAACTAGCCGCTACGTTTACACATCCTGCGTTTACAGACAGACCAATTGCTGTAGAGCAAGCATCGTTTGCTGGTGCTGGAGGTGCATTGGATAAACACGTAGTAAAGTTTGAAGAACCGCTACCCACGCCGTAATGATAAATACGAATGTAATAAGTATTACTTATTATTAAACCTGTTAACAAACCATTTTCAATACCCCCCGACGCAGTAGCATCAATACAAGCAATAGACGTTAAACCTGTACATGTGCCCGAAAAAATTTCAACAACAGCATCGTAACTTGCCGAACCAACTACTTGAATAGAGTGGCTGGTGGCAGTAGCTACAAATTTATACCATACATCATCATCAGCATTTCCTGCACAACCAGCAAATGATAAACTAGCACCCGCCGAAGTACCTGCTATGGGTAAACTGCAATTGGCACTAACACCAATGGTTGGCGCAGATGAACAATTATCGTTTTGCGAAAACAAATAGTTAACGCATAAAATTGCAATCAGTATAAATAATTTTTTTTTCATTTTAGTATAAGTATTTTATGATGGAAATAATTAATTTTGAGTGATAGTAAGCTCTTGGGGGGTAATATGGTAGGATAAAATTAATTTTTTAAGTGCTACGACATCAAAACCTACATCACCTTCACTAACTATTTTTCTTTCTTTTGTAAATAAAAATAATTCCCCTGTTTTAGATTCAGCTTTGTATTTAATTTTTGCTTCAGTAGCAAAATTTAGTTGCATTGTACTTTTTTCGAGTTCGGTTTTTAGTTGCGGAGATAAATCGCCACTAAAAGTATAATGATATTGTTTTATAACATTATTTGCCGGTTCTGTTTGCGAAAAACTGTTTAAAGAAATAAAACATAAAATTGTAAAAAAAGATAATTTTAAGATGCTCATATTTTTTGTAAATTATTAATAATTAAATATTTGTAAAGAAACAAATATAAAAAAAAATAGGTCATATTGGTTCAAAAATGCACTTGTTTACAATTATAAAACGTATTTTTAACCTAAAACGATTAAACTATTTTAAAAATTGATTTTAAACCAACCTAATTAGTTTTTTAGTTTTTTTTACTATCATTACAAGCCTTAATTAATTGAAATTTAACAAAAACATATTTTTTTTATTACTTTTTTTAGTTCTACAACTACGTGTTTTTTCTGTTAATAAAGATTCACTACTAAACCTTGTTAAAAACCCAAATACATCCGATAGTGCTAAATTTTATGCGTATTACGATTTAAGTTGGGAATATATTTATTCTGATGTAGATTCGGCTTACACATTAGCAAAAAAAGCATTCATACTATTAAAAAAATGTAATTTAACAAAACAACAACCAAAAATCACAAATTTATTAGGTGCGTGTTTTCAGGTAAAAGGCGATTTTGCCCAAGCTATTGAATATTACCAACAATCGCTAAACTATGGCGAAAAAACTAAAAATAACGAAACGATTTTAACAGCCTATAGTAATATTGGCGCCTTATACATTCAACTTAAACAATATAAAAAAGCCTTAGAGTATCAATTAAAAGCATTACCCATTGCCGAACAAAGTAATGCAATTACAAGTTTGCCAAGTATTTATAATAACCTCTGCTTAATTTATAATAATTTTGGCGATAGTAAAAAAGCGTTAAGTTACGGCTTAAAAAGCTTAAGCTCATATCAACAACAAAACAATAAAAATGGCATTTGTTCATCAACAGGCAATATAGGTAATACTTACCTACATTTAAAGCAATATGATAAAGCCTTAGAAAATTTTTTAATTTGCTATAAAGTAAGTGGAGAAATTGAAAATTATTACGAAAAAGGTAGGGCCGCATTAGATATTGGAGAAATTTATGCCTTAAAAAATAACTATAGTGAGGCCATAAAATATTATTTAATTTCAAAAAATATTGCCTCAGGTGCAGAAGATTTTGAAACAGAAATTGATGCACTTAAAAATTTGTATATCAGTTCTAAAAAGCAAAACAATAAAATAAAAGCGCTTGAATATTACGAAACCTATGTTGATTTAAAAGAAAAATTAAACGATAACCTAAGACAACAAGAAGTAACCAAACACGAAATTGAATTTGCATTTAATAAACGTACCGTTCGTGATAGTATTAAAAATGCGGAACTGGCTAAAGTAAAAGATTTACAATTAAAAGCCAACAAAGCTCAAATAGATAACGATAAACTTTTTAAAATAGCACTTTCAATTGGTTTAGCATTGGTATTGGTGTTTGGTTTAATTATTTTTAATAGGTTTAGAATTATTACCAAACAAAAACAGATTATTGAATTAAAAGAAAAACAAACTCAAGAACAAAAAAACGTAATTGAAAATAAAAATATTGAAATTTTAGATTCTATAAATTATGCTAAACGTATTCAAATGGGTTTGTTAGCTAATATGCAAACCTTAAATGCAAATTTAAAAAAAGAAAATTATTTTATTTTATTTAAACCTAAGGATATTGTAAGTGGCGATTTTTATTGGACAACCGAAATTAACAACCTATTTTATTTAGCCATTTGCGATAGTACTGGCCATGGTGTGCCAGGCGCATTTATGAGCCTTTTAAATATGTCATTTTTAAGTGAAGCTATCAAAGAAAAGGGCATTTTCAATCCTAATCAAGTTTTTGATTATGTGCGACAACGCTTGGTTGATACCATAAGCTCCGAAGGTCAACAAGATGGATTTGACGGCATACTATTATGTGTTAATAAATTAACCAATTCAATAACGTATGCTGCAGCAAACAATTCGCCCGTTGTGGTTTCTAAAGCAACAAAAACTACTCAAACTACAATAACTCATTTAGCTTACGATAAAATGCCTGTAGGCAAAGGCGAAAAAATAGATAATTTTACACTTCATACGATTGATTTAAATTCAAATCAATTTTTGTATTTATATACTGATGGTTACCCCGACCAATTTGGTGGCCCTAAAGGCAAAAAATTTAAGTACAAACAATTAGATGATTTATTACTTAGTATTCATCAGCAATTACCCAACCAACAATTAGAAATAATAAACAAACAGTTTAATAACTGGAAAGGTAATTTAGAACAAGTTGACGACGTTTGCTTAATTGGCATTAAACTTTAAATTTTACCAACCTAATACCCATGCAAAAATTAGTGGTACTACAATAGTTGCATCACTTTCTACAATAAATTTTGGGGTGTTAATATCTAACTTACCCCAGGTAATTTTTTCATTAGGCACAGCGCCTGAGTAAGAACCATACGATGTTGTTGAATCAGAAATTTGACAAAAATAACTCCAAAACGGTATGTTTTCCATTTCCATATCTTGGTAAAGCATAGGCACCACACATATAGGAAAATCGCCTGCAATACCACCGCCAATTTGAAAAAAGCCTACTCCTTTACCACCACTATTTTTTGGGTACCAATCGGCTAACCAAGCCATGTACTCAATACCACTTTTCATGGTGCTTGCTTTTATTTCGTTTTTAATGACATAACTTGCAAAAATATTCCCCATGGTACTATCTTCCCAACCTGGTACTATTATTGGTAAATTACATTCAGCAGCTGCTAACATCCAACTATTTTTTGGATCAATTTCATAATACTGTTCTAACTCGCCACTATTTAATATTTTGTACATAAACTCGTGCGGAAAGTAACGTTCTCCAGCCGTATCTGCATCTTTCCAGATTTTGTAAATATGTTTTTGTAATCGGCGAAAAGCCTCTTCCTCGGGTATGCAGGTATCCGTAACGCGGTTATAATGATTTTCTAATAAATCCCACTCATCGCTTGGGCTTAAATCGCGGTAATTTGGTACACGCTTGTAATGGCTATGCGCCACTAAATTCATAATATCTTCTTCTAAATTAGCGCCTGTGCAACTAATAATATCTATTTTGCCCTGCCTAATCATTTCGGCTAACGATTTGCCTAACTCAGCTGTACTCATAGCTCCAGCAAGCGTTACCATCATTTTACCGCCTTCGGTTAAATGCGTTTCATATCCTCTAGCTGCATCCACCAAAGCAGCAGCGTTAAAATGTTTGTAATGATGGTTTACAAAGTTTGAAATAGGACCTTTATTTGGTAATGTTGTTGGATACATAATAGTTTTATTTTTAATGTGGCAAAGATAAAATTTTTAGTAGAATGGAACCCTTTTTAATTTTTTAATTTTAATTTTTTTAAAACACGTTGTTTAAACAGAATTTATCCAGATTTAGCATCACATAATAATATAACTTTATGCTGTGGAATAACTTTCGCAAAGTTGAATAAAGAAAATGAAAGTATATGGTGTATTCCACTAAAAAATAATATCTACTGATGAAAATTTTACTGATAGAAGACGAGCCCGATTTACGAAAAGCAATAAAACTTTTTTTGCATAACGAAGGCTATACAATAGAATCGGCGGATGATTTTGTAAAAGCACTCGAAAAAATTAACAACTACAGTTACGATTGTATTTTAGTAGATGTTACCTTACCGAAAGGGAATGGTTTAGATATTGTAAAACACTTAAAAGCATGCAACTCAAAAGCGGGTATTATAGTTATTTCGGCAAAAAATTCGTTAGATGATAAAATTGAAGGCTTAGATATTGGAGCCGATGATTATTTACCCAAACCTTTTCATTTATCTGAGTTAAACGCACGTATTAAATCACTTATTAGAAGGCGAAATTTTGATGGGAATAAAAATATTGTGCTAAACGAAATTAGCATTAACCCCGAAAACAGAAGCGTTAGTGTAAATAACGAAGAAGTAATTTTAACCTCAAAAGAATACGATTTATTGCTTTATTTTATATCTAACAAAAATAGGGTACTTTCAAAAGCAAATATTGCCGAGCATTTAGTAGGCGACCATGCCGACCAAATTGATAATCACGATTTTATTTATACACATTTAAAAAACTTACGTAAAAAATTAATAGAAAAAGGGTGTACCGATTATGTTCAAACAATTTACGGTATTGGCTATAATTTTAAAATTTTATAATGCGTTATTTGTGCAAATAAAAAATGAAACTAACCACTAAAACCATAATTTACTACCTACTCATAAGCTTACCCCTTTTATTAATAGCAGGTTTGTTTTCGTATTATTTAATTAGTAGCGAGTTAAAAGATGGTACTGATGAAGCCCTTTTTAAAGAAAAAATTAATTGCGAAAAACAAATACAATTATTTAATCAGCCAAAAATAATTTATTTAAGTTTAGATAGCTTATCGAGTATAAAACCTATTGTATTTACTAAAAATAAATTTTTTTATATTGATACTTTAATTTATGATAAATTAGAAGGCGAGCCATTAAATTTAAGAATATTAAAAAGTTTTTACACTACAAAAAATCAAAGTTATTTAATAACACTTTCAAAACCAACTTTAGAAGACGATGAACTTATGGAAGGCTTATACTCTGCCTTTGCCTTAATCATTAGTTTTTTATTAATAGCTTTTTTTGTAGTTAATTGGTTTATTGCTAAAATACTATGGAAACCTTTTTATACAACCCTGCAGCAATTAAATAATTACGATTTAAAAAACAATGCTTTTACAAATTTTAAAAACGTATCTACCAAAGAGTTTCAGCAATTAAATGTGGCTTTAAATAAAATGACCGAAAAAATTTATTTAGATTATGCTCAACAAAAACAATTTACTGAAAATGCGTCGCATGAAATGCAAACACCTTTGGCCATTATAAAAATAGCATTAGATAATTTATTTCAATCGCCAAATTTAAAAGAGGAAGAACTACTTATTTTACAAAATATTGAATCCGCTACCAATAAATTATCGCAACTAAACAAGGCATTATTACTACTTACTAAAATTGAAAATAATCAATTTAATACTTCGCAAAAAATAAATTTAAATGCCTTAATAACACGTTTAGTAAACGATTACCAACTTATTTACGAAGCAAAAAATGTTAGCCTTAGCTTAGTGTTAAATCAAGAAATTACCATACAGTTAAACCCAATTTTAGCCGAATTATTAATTGGTAATTTAATTAACAATGCTTATAAACATAACATGGCAAATGGTACTATTGAAATAAAATTAGAAAACAATAGTTTTATTATTTCAAATTCAGGAAACGAATTAAGTTTTAATAAAAACGATTTATTTAAACGTTTTAAAAAAGACGATACCTCAAAAGATTCGTTAGGCCTGGGCTTAGCCATTGTTAAAAGTATTACAGATAATTACAACTATACCATATTATATACAGATACTAATTCGCAACATGTATTTACTCTTAAATTTAATTAACTTTCAAAAAAAATAATGGCAACGAATTGTAACGATTAATGTTCAATAATTTCAAATTCTACCCTTCGGTTTTTTACAATAATGGCTTGGTTGGTTGAGCTATACAGCGGTTTTGAGTAGCCATATCCTATGCAGGTAATTCTGCTTTCTAAAATACCTTTATCTACTAAATATTTTTTTACCGCTAAGGCTCTGTTGGTAGATAAGGTCTTATTCCATTCTAACCCCGATTCATTTTTACTAGTATGCCCACTTATTACAATTTTTAATTTTTCGTTAAACTTTAAAATACCATAAATTCTATTTAGCTCCGAAAATGACTCGGGTAGAATGTTAGTTTTTTCTCCTTCAAAAAATAAATTATTTATTACTACTGTTTGCCCAGTTTTTATGGGGGTTAAAAACAAATCAATTTCTTTTTCTTCGTAAATTTTTAAATTTAATAAATCGGTATTATCGTGTACAGAAATAAAATGTTGTTTTTCGGCAATGATAGAGTATTTTTTTCCTTTGGGTAAGGATAGCATAAATGCACCCGTTTCGGGATTTGATTTAACGTGACCTAAAATTTCGTTTGAACCCAATTCGGAATATTGAATAATGGCATCGAGGGGTAATTTAGTTTCAGAATTAAATACAATACCTTTAATTAAAACTACAGGATCAGGCTTAGCCGATTCAGGTTGCTTTAGCATGTATATATCGCTACTACCTTCAATATTTGAAACTATATAGGCATTTTTGCCTGATGCAGGAATGGTATAATACGCATCCCAATTGGACGTATTAATTTTACTACCTAAATTTTTTGGTGTACTCCATTTTTGCCATGTATTGTCTAATCGTTTGCTCATAAAAATATCGTTATTTCCAAAACCTGCATGCCCAGCACTCGAAAAATAAATGGTAACACCATCTGACGCTATAAAAGGGCTTACTTCATCGGCAAATGTATTAATGGTTTTACCAATATTTTTTGGCTCATCCCAAGTGCCATCATTTTGTAAAAATGATACGTATAAATCTTTAGCACCAGTGGTTTCATCGCGTTCAATAGATAGTAGCATCACTTTGCCATTAGGTGATAGTGATATTTCGTTATACCTATTTTTGTTATAATAATTGGCAATCACAATATCTTTTGGTATGCTCCATCCATTTTTTGCTCGATTAGATATGGAGTAGCCAACACCATTGTATTCACCCTTATCAGTATATTTATTGCCAATAATTAAGCTATTATTATCATGACTAACAGATTGTACAAAGTTATTAGCAGAATTATTTAAAGGCTTACCAATATTTTTTAATTTAATCCAAGTGCTATCTTTTGTATTAAATTCAGAAAACCAAATATCATCATCGTTATTTGTATTTATAAATTCAGATGTTTTTTTTCGAGAAAGATAGAGTGTTCGTTCATCCGAAGTAATGACTGGGCAAAATTCATCATTTTCGGTGGTGTTTATATTTTTGCCAAGATTAATTTTTTTACCAAAGTTAGCAGCATCAGCAATTACATTAATTTTTTCAGTTTGTGTTTGGTTTACTCTTAAATAATCTGATAGAATGGCTGTTTCATCGGAGATATAATAACCAAATTCGAAACCATAAAAAGGTAATGCTTTATGCGTGTATATTAATTTTCCGTTTATGTAAAAATTATAATTACCCAATTCTCCTTTTATATCAATTACATTTGGTTGTTTATCTACATTTATGTTGCTAGATAATGTCCATGCTTTTAAGTCGGTCACTATATCTTTTTCGTATTTAAAAAAAGTATAATACCCATTTTCACTTATGGCAAAAACATAAGCATTTTCTAATCCACCTCCTGATCCAAATACAATGCCATAGCTGCTTTGCGATTTACCTGTAACAATATTAAATGACGATGAAATGGTAAATGGTTTTTGATAATTTATATATGCAAAATCGTTTATAAAGTAAGTTTCATCTTTTTTTGTATGACTTAAGTACAAAAAATTATTTAAGCGTTTGGTATTAAAGGTGGGGCTTGTCCAAAAAAAATGTTTAGATGATTTTTCGTCGTTAAATTCATAATTAAAACCATAATCTTTACCAGTAGTTTGTGCATAATGCTTACCAACTATACTAATTAATAAACCAATTAATTTAATTTTTTGCAGGAATGGTTTCATAGATAAATTATAAAATAGTTTCAATAAATTATAGTGTTAGCAACCATTTTTGAGCATCGTTATAGTTACTAAAAATTTTTAAAGGATAGATGGGTTTATTTACTTTATTATAAAAGGTAATTAATAATTTATTGGCTAGCGAATTGGTTACCATTGCCCTTGCTAATATAGGAGTAATAGGCTCTAGCGAACGAATAAATTTTCGAGCCTCAGGCGTAATGGTAACAAATTCAATAGCATCAATTAACAGGGGGTGGTGTTTTAAAGTAGCTAAATTTATTAATGCATTGTGATTAATTTTATGCTGTTCAAT
>JANYEQ010000099.1 GCA_025363015.1 Bacteroidota bacterium | reverse complement strand
AGTAATAGGCTCTAGCGAACGAATAAATTTTCGAGCCTCAGGCGTAATGGTAACAAATTCAATAGCATCAATTAACAGGGGGTGGTGTTTTAAAGTAGCTAAATTTATTAATGCATTGTGATTAATTTTATGCTGTTCAATATCAATTTCAATATCTTTAAAAAAAGTATAATGTATTATTGAATTAGTAAGTAAACGCAACCTAATAGTTGGCGTTATTACCTCCCTAACAATATTCGTTTTGGTATAAAACAAGCCTATCTTATCTTCTCCAGTTGTATACAATTATTTTTTGGTATCGTTATTTTTACTGCTATTATCTTTTTTATTAGCCTCTACATTTTTTGCATTTCTATCCATAATACCGTCTAACAATTGCAAACCAAGTAAACCATTTATTGGGCCGTTTTGTCCATCGCCACTACCAGTAATTAATATTTCTGGTATAATTTTAATTTTTTCTTTACCAATTTGTTCGGTTACTTTTAATTTAGTAAAGTTATCGCCGCCCATAGCCTCTACACTTAACTTATAACTCTCGGCATTAGATTTACCAATGGCTAAAATTTTCTCAGCTTCGGCTTTACCTGTTACGCTAATTTGTTCTGCATTTGCATTTGCTAACATTTTAATTTTTTCTGCTTCGGCATTGGCAGTTACTTTTGTTTTTTCTGCATCGGCATTAGCAATAATTTTTAAACGATCTGCTTCAGCAACCGACGATATTTTAACTCCGCTTGCTTCACCTGTGGCTTTTTTAACTGCAGCATCAGCAATACGTTCGGCAATTAATACACCTTGGTCTGCCTTTACAATTTCTTTTTGCATATCCGCTACAGCGGTTTCTTTTTCTAATGCTTGGCGGGTAACCTCGGCACGTTTTTGAGTTTCAAAAGTTGTATTTTGTTCTTCGGCAATTTTACGATCGGTTAATGTTTTCATTAAACTTTCTGGTGGAACGATATCGCCAATCAACGTATCAACGCCGTTTACATTGTATTGGTCTAACACCTCGCTAATGCGTTTTTTAGCGGCATCTTGTCGTTCTTTACGGGTACTTAAAAAAGCAATTACATCGCTATCTTGAGCTGAGTTACGAAAATAGTTACCAATAGTAGGTTCTAACACTTGTCCTACTAAATTCATCATGCTACCAAAACGGGCAATTACTTTTGGTGCTTCTGTAGTTGGAATGTGAATGATTTGACTAACATCTAAATTAAACGGAAAACCATCTTTTGAACGAACGGTAATGGTACTTAAATTTTTATCTAATTGGTGCGATTCGCTACGAGCATTTGCCCAATTTAAAACTAGGTTGGTGGTAGGCACTAATTCTACACGCATAATAAAGGTATTAATAGGATATTTACCAGGCCCTAATGGCACAGCCCATACGCCTTTTTCGCCTTTGCTTACAATGTTACCGTGTTTAAATTCAACACCACTCAAGTCTTTTCCTTCTTGTCCTACGTAGCTAATCACAACGCCCACATAACCAATGGGTATCTCTGTCATTTTAATTTGCTCTACATTTACAAACCATGGGTTTAAATAATAACTACCTGCTAAAATAGTTTGTGGTTGTAAACCCTTGTTACCACCTGCTTTTAAAAAGGCATCCGCATCTTGAAAATTGTTGTGATTAGGTACATCTTTACCTGCAATACTTCCTTCTTCAATTGGTAAACCATCTAAGGTAGTAATAATACCCACCATGTTTTCGTTAATGGTAAACATATCAACTGTAAAAACTTCAAATAAAAATGTATTTAAACGGTAAGTACCAGCAGTAATATAAGCACTTTGGCGCCCTTTACTACCTCCCTTACTTAAAAAGGCTACAGTATCTTGAAAGCCATCGCACTCAATTTTACGTGCCAAAATAAATCCGGTTTCTAATTCTTTACCATCTTTAGCAACCAACAATCCAATTTTACCTTGTGGTATAATAGTTAAGGCTTGCTGTGTAATTTCGTATTGCCAAATCCATTTCCAAAAATATATGCCTGGCGCTAAGGTTTGTGCTTGATAACCTGCCTCGCCCTCTAACGCAATAATACGACCAGGAGGTAATTCGGATTTGCCTATTAACACAAATTTTTTGGTTACTAAGCCTATTTTATCTTCGGGTATAATAATAATACCAAACAATCTAAAAATTAA
Organism: Bacteroidota bacterium; assembly: GCA_025363015.1. Classification (GTDB taxonomy): domain Bacteria; phylum Bacteroidota; class Bacteroidia; order B-17B0; family Aurantibacillaceae; genus Aurantibacillus. The sequence continues at coordinate 9,166 of JANYEQ010000099.1, read as the reverse complement.
CTTGTAAAATACAATTAATAAAATGGGAACAATTATCCACCAATATTGCAAAACGTAATTCATAATTTATATAGTTTAAGTAGTAAATGTATATATACAATTTAAGTAGTAATGAACAAAATACTAACTTTTACATGTACATGTAATTTTTTATTATATTTATGTCTATTATAGATAAAATAAAAAAGTATGATAAAATTTATTTTAAAATCGTTTGTTGCGTGTGCCATAATAGCTTTGCTTGGTTATTTTTGGCATTGGGTATGGTTTTTTGGAATTATTATTATTCCTATTGTTATATTAGGAATAATGGATTTAGCACAAACTAAACATTCTATTATTCATAATTTTCCGGTAATTGGGCGTATGCGTTGGTGGGCAGAATGGTTGCGACCAAAAGTGTATCAATATTTTATTGAGAGCGATACAGATGGCGCACCTTTTAATCGCCTGAGCAGAAACGTTATATACCAGCGTGCAAAAAAAGTAAATGATACTACTCCATTTGGCACACAGTTAGATGTTTACCAAACAGGTTATGAGTGGCTAAATCATTCTATTGCTCCTACACCTTTTGAAAAAGTAAATCATAATCCTCGAATTGTGGTAGGTGGGCCAGATTGCAAACAACGTTATGAAGCCAGTATTTTTAATGTGAGTGCAATGAGTTATGGTAGCTTGAGTAAGAATGCGATTATGGCGTTAAATGGTGGTGCAAAAATTGGTGGCTTTGCTCATAACACTGGCGAGGGCGGTTTAAGTCCCTATCACTTAGAGCCGGGTGGAGATGTTATTTGGCAAATTGGTACTGGTTATTTTAGTACGCGTAATGCTGATGGAAGCTTTAGTTACGAAGCCTTTGAAGAACGTGCTAAATTGCCTAATGTAAAAATGATTGAAATAAAATTGAGTCAGGGTGCTAAACCAGGGCATGGCGGTATTTTACCAGCCAGTAAAGTTACAGATGAAATTGCAAAAATTAGATTGGTAGAAAAAGGTAAAGATGTTCTCTCGCCACCATATCATACTGCTTTTTCAACACCATTAGAGTTAGTTGGCTTTATAAAAAAATTACGCGATTTAAGTGATGGTAAACCCGTTGGTTTTAAATTATGTATAGGGCAAAAAAGTCAATTTATAAGTATTTGCAAAGCGATGGTTAAAACAAATATTTTACCCGATTTTATAACGGTTGATGGGGGCGAAGGCGGAACAGGTGCAGCACCATTAGAATTTAGTAATAGTGTGGGCATGCCATTGCGTGATGCTTTGGCATTTGTGTATGATACGTTGAATGGATTTGGCATTAAAAAACACATTAAAATAATAGCATCAGGTAAAGTACATACAGGTTTTGATTTAGTTAAAAATATTAGTCTGGGTGCAGATATGTGTAATGGCGCCAGAGCAATGATGCTGTCTTTAGGATGTATACAAGCGTTGGAGTGTAATACAAATACGTGCCCAACGGGTGTTGCTACTCAAAATCCTAAATTATATAATGGCTTAAATGTTGATGATAAAAAAGTGCGTGTAGCCAACTATCATCACGAAACTATTAAAGCGGCAGTAGAATTAATGGCAGCGGCAGGGATAGATCATCCAGAGCGTTTACACCGTTCGCATATTTACCGCAGAGTAAGTGCTAATCAAATTCAAACCTATGCAGAGATGTATCCCTACTTATTAAAAGGAAGTTTGTTAGAAGCACCTTTTCCTAACGGGTGGGAATTATCAGTAATGGAAAGTAATGAAGAGACGTTTGATAGTGCAATTAAGTATGCGTAAATTTTTTTTTATATTTTTTAGTTTATGGTTCATAAAAATGAATTCACAAAACAGAAGCATAGATTCATTAAAACGCATGCTTAAAAATCCGAATCATGATACAACGCAATGCTTTATTTTATATCAATTAGCTGAAACGGCCCCAGAAGGTGAATGGCAAACGTATAACGAAAATTTACAACAAATTGCAGAATTGAATTTGTCAAAAAAGCTTGATGAAACCAGTAAACGTTTATATTTAAAATACCTAAGTCTTTCATTACATAATTTTGGTTTATTAAACCTTCAGCTGGGTAATAGCTCAAAAGCACTTTATATTTACGAAAAAAAACTAAAAATAAATGAAGAACTTAAAGACACCATAGGCATTGCTAAATCACTTAGTGGTATAGCAATGGTATATGCTACCCAAGGTAATACAAATAAATGTTTAGAATATAATATAAAAAGTTTAAAATTAAGTGAAGCTTTAAACTATGATAATGGGATCATTGTTTCTCTATTAACAATTGGTAAAGTATATCAAAGCCAAGACGATGATCAAAATGCACTAAATTATTATCAAAAAGCTTTAAAAATAGCTGAAAAAAATAAAAATGAGTTTGCTATCGCTCCTATACTCAGTAATATTGGAACTATTTATGTGAAGAATAAAAAAACGGCAATTGCTTTAAGTTATTTTCAAAAATGTTTAATATTATCAAAAAAAATGCAAAGTAAGCAAGGTATAGCAAATGCATTAAAGCAAATAGGTAAAATATATGAAGAGGATGGAAGTTATTTAATAGCTTTTGAAAATTACAGTAAGAGCCTTACTTTATATGGAGAATTACAAGAAAAGAATAACATTTCTGAAATATTGGTTTTAATGGCCAACCAATTTTATAAAACAAAAAATTATACAAAAGCTATAGAGTACGGTACAAAATCGCTATCCATTGCTCAAAATATTGGATATGCAGAGAATATTAAAGAAGCAGCGCGTGTATTGAAAAATACCTATAAACAAATTAATCAGCCAAAACAATCGTTGCAAATGTATGAACTCTTCATCCAAATGCGCGATAGTATTAGTAATCAAGAAACAAAAAAAGCTTCCATCAAATCTCAATTAAAATATGAGTACGAAAAAAAAGCGGCTGCTGATAGCGTTAAAGTAGCAGAAGAAAAAAAACTAACTACCGTAAAATTTAAACACGAACAAAATCAGCGTTACTTTTTATACGGCGGTTTAGGCTTAACTGTTTTATTCGGCATTTTTATGTTTAACCGCTTTCGTATAACACAAAAACAAAAAGCTATTATAGAACAACAAAAAACAATTGTTGAAACACAAAAACATATAGTAGAAGAAAAACAAGCTGAAGTAATAGCAAGTATTAGATATGCTAAACGCATACAAACAAGTTTATTACCAACGGAGAAATATATTGAACGCATATTAATAAATAAATAAAAATGAAAAAAAATTACTATATCTTTTTAGTCTTTCAGCTTCAATTTTTAATAAGCCCTTGTATTGCTCAAAATAGAGTAATTGATTCCTTAAAAGTGATACTTAAAAATGCAAAACACGATACAACACGATGTAATGTATTAAATGCTATGATAGAAGTGGAAAGCAACGATGCTATTTGGCCTAAATATAACGAGCAATTAAAAAGTATCTCCGAAAAAAATTTAAAGCTGCATCCTTCAAATAGTATATTATTTAAAATGTATTTAAAATATAGTGCTCTTGCATTTAATAATTTAGGATATTTAGCAGAAATAAAAGGCGATATTTCGAATGCAATAGGTAATTACATTAAAAGTTTAAAGATTAGTGAAAAAATAGAGGATAAAATAGGAATTGGATATATTTTAAATAATATTGGTTTTCTTTATTTAGATCAAGGAGAAATAGCGAAAGCTAAAGAATATACTTTTAAAAGCTTAAAACTTTATAAAGAAACGAATACAAAAAATGGTATTGCTTATGCTCTTAATACTTTAGGTTTAATTTACATCAAAAATAATGAGGCAAATAAAGGGCTAGAATGTTTTACAAATAGTTTAAAAATTCGCGAAGAGATTAACGATAAATTTGGTATTTCAGTATCGCTCAACAATATTGCAGATTTTTATAATAGTGAAGGGAAATTTGCATTAGCACTGGAATATAGTAGTAAAAGTTTAAAAATTACAGAGGAACTCGGAGATAAAAGAGGTATAGCATATTTACTTAACAATATTGCCGCTTTACATTTGAATCAGAAAAACTATAATATAGCGTTAGGATATAGTATTAATAGTATGAAACTTAGTAAAGAATTAGGTTATCCAAGTAATATTAAAAATGCAGCAAACATATTAACTAAAATATATAAAGGAAAAAATGATTACAAAAATGCTTTATTAAACTACGAGCTATTTATACAAATGCGTGATAGTATTAGTAATGAAGAAACAAAAAAAGCCTCCATCAAATCGCAACTAAAATACGAGTACGAAAAAAAAGCGGCTGCGGATAGCGTTAAAGTAGCAGAAGAAAAAAAACTAACTACCGTAAAATTTAAACACGAACAAAATCAGCGTTACTTTTTATACGGCGGTTTAGGCTTAACTGTTTTATTCGGCATTTTTATGTTTAACCGTTTTCGTATTACACAAAAACAAAAATCTATTATTGAACAACAAAAAACAATTGTTGAAATGCAAAAACACATTGTAGAAGAAAAGCAAAAAGAAATTATAGATAGCATACGTTACGCTAAACGCATACAACAAAGCTTAATGCCAACCGAAAAGTTTATTGAACGAATACTAAATAAAAAATAAATTACCAATGCGTGGGTACATAAATAACTATTAAGAAAATGAATAAATAACTTATTTTACTTAATGCCTAAAAAATGAATAAAAATTAAAACACTACACTACATATTTTTAATATTAAATTTTCAATTTTTAATTTCTCATTGTTATGGGCAAGATAGAGTAATTGATTCTTTAAAATTAACTCTTAAAAATGCGAAGCACGACACCACGCGGTGTACTATTTTAAATGCTATGATTGAGGCTGAAAACAACCTAACACTTGTTATAAAATACAATAGTAACATAATTACTATTTGCGAAGTACATTTAAATAGGTTAAAGCCTACACAGCCTGAATATTTAAAATTTAAAAAAAATTATGCAAAGGCATTTTGTATTACTGGCAATGTATTAGATATACAAGACCAATCAATTAAAGCAATAGATTATTATTTAAAAGCCTTAAAAATTTTAAAAGAAATTGATGATAAAAAATTAAGTAACATTATTTTAAATAATATCGCATTAAATTACAATAAACAAGGGCTTATACAAAAAGCTTTAGAATGTAACTTTGAAAGCTTAAAAATAAAAGAAGAGTTAAAAGATAGTTTGGGTATAGGTTATTCTTTAAGTAACATAGGCATTATATACGATAATATAGGTGATAAACAAAAGGCAACAGATTATTATGATAAATCTTTAAAAATTAGAGAAGCAATAAATGATAAGGAAGGTATAGCCCAATCTTTAATATGCATTGGTCGTATATATGTAGAAAAAAAATGTTTTTTAAAGGCATTAATTTATTTTGAAAAAAGCTTAAAAATTACAGAACTAATTAATGATAAAAGAAACATGGCTTTGTCTCTTTCTAACATAGGGCATGTATATTTTGCGCAAGGAGATTATAATAACGCATTAATAAATTATAATAAAAGTTTAATTATTGCCGAACATACAAAAAATAAATATGATAAAGCCATTTCTTTACGCGATATAGGATTTGTATATTCTAAACAAAAAAATTATAGTAAAGCTTTAGAATACAATTTAAAAAGTATGCAGTTAATGACAGAACTTGGTTATCCATCAGAAATAGCTAAAACTGCCAAACAATTAAGCCAAATATACAAAGTCAAAGGCGACTATAACAACTCTCTTCAAAACTACGAACTCTTCATTCAAATGCATGATAGTATCAATAACCAAGAAACAAAAAAAGCAAGTATAAAATCGCAACTAAAATACGAATACGAAAAAAAAGCGGTTGCTGATAGCGTCACACTAGCAGAAGAAAAAAAACTAACCACCGTAAAATTTAAACACGAAGAAAATCAGCGTTATTTGTTATATGGCGGTTTAGGCTTAACGGTTTTATTTGGATTATTTATGTTTAACCGCTTTAGAGTTACACAAAAACAAAAAAATATTATTAACGAGCAAAAAACAATTGTAGAAAATCAAAAACAATTGGTAGAAGAAAAGCAAAAAGAAATTTTAGATAGCATACGTTATGCCAAGCGCATACAACAAAGTTTAATGCCAACCGAAAAGTTTATTGAACGAATACTAAATAAAAAATAAATTATTAAGCCGTGAGCACATAAAAGAATTGCTTAGATAATGAGTAAACAAATAAATTATATAATTTAGCGTGCTTAGGGCTTAATAAAAAACAACCAAAGGCTTATAAATTCAAAAACCGCAGAATAATTAAATTCTGCGGTTTTTAAATTAAGACATTTATATAACTAATTAAGCTAGTTTTACGTTAATTGCATTTAAGCCTTTTTTGCCTTCTTGTACATCAAACATTACTTCGTCGTTCTCGCGAATTTCTTCTGTAATTCCTGATACGTGAACAAATACTTCTTGTCCATTGTCTTCTTTAATAAATCCAAAGCCTTTAGCTTCGTTAAAAAATTTTACTGTTCCTTTTTTCATTTTGTTGTTTGTTTTATTGTTTATTTGTTTTTGTTGTTATTGTATTATTTTAAGAATACGGATGTGAAGATACGTCTATTTTTTGGTTTATCAACTTATTTATATCTTTTAAGTAATTTAATTCTTCTTGGGCACAAAAAGATAGGGCAATTCCCGACGAACCTGCTCTGCCTGTTCTGCCAATTCTATGCACATAGGTTTCGGCTTGCTCAGGTATTTCAAAGTTAATTACGTGGCTTAATTTATCCACATCAATACCTCTTGAGGCTATATCGGTAGCTACTAATATTCTAATAGTGCGGTTTTTAAAGCCTTTAAGAGCTCTTTCTCTAGCGTTTTGAGATTTATTACCGTGTATAGCTTCGGCACTAATGCCATTGCTATTTAACTCCTTAGCTACCTTATCGGCCCCATGTTTGGTGCGAGTAAATACTAAGGCATGCTCAATATTATTATTTTTAAGTACGTGTTTTAATAGTAATTTTTTATTTTCTTTTTTAACATAGTAAACGCTTTGTTTTACCAAGCTGGCGGTAGATGATATTGGTGTAACCGAAACACTTACAGGGTTTTGTAGTATGGTATTAGCCAGTTTCATAATTTGTGGCGCTGCAGTAGCTGAAAAGAAAAGGGTTTGGCGCTTTGCTGGTAGCTTGGTAATTACTTTTTTAATATCGTTAATAAAGCCCATATCCAACATACGGTCGGCCTCATCCAATACAAAATACTCAACAGTATTAAGTTTTATAAAGCCTTGGTTCATTAAATCTAATAATCTGCCAGGGGTTGCTACTAATACATCTACTCCCTTTTTTAGGGCGGTAGTTTGTGCTAATTGCGATACGCCACCAAACACCGTTGTGTGTGATATGCCTAAGTTATTGCCATAGGCTAAAAAATTTTGGCTTATTTGTAAGGCCAATTCGCGGGTGGGGGCTAATATTAGGGCTTTAATGGTTTTGGGTTTACCAGCTTGCTTTTTAGCATCTAACATTTGTAAAATGGGTAGGGCAAACGCGGCGGTTTTACCTGTGCCTGTTTGGGCGCAGCCAAAAATATCGGCACCAGCTAAAATGTGTGGTATGGCTTGTTGCTGTATAGGGGTAGGGCTAGTGTACCCTTTTTTATCTAAAGCTAATACAAGTGCTTTAATAAGTTTTAAATCGGAAAATTGCAAAATATGTTGTTTAAAATTAAGTTTATCTGTAAGAAGAATGTAAGGGTTGTAACGGGTTGTAATAAGAATTTACAAGCGGAAATAAAATACAATATTATTAAAGAATTACACAAATATACGCCTATTATTAACAATTGCAAATTTTTATTTAATTAGTATAGCAATAATGTGCTGTATAACAAGCATCTACTATATAAATTAACAATAAACTAAAATTAGTTTATTCCTAAATAAGAATGATTATCTTTGCATAATAATTATTACTATTATAGTAAAATGAATACAGACTTTAGAGAAAAACTGCAAGAAAAAGGGTTAAAAGTAACCCCACAACGTGTGGCAATTTTTGAGGCAATTTTAAAGTTAAATAATCATCCAACCGCAGAGGATATTATTGCATTTATAAAAACAAATCATCCTAATATTTCTGTTGGCACAGTGTATAAAGTGTTAGATACATTTGTAGAAAATAATTTACTTAAAAAAGTAAAAACCGAAAAAGATAGTATGCGTTACGACCCACACGTAGCCAACCATCATCATTTATATTGTTACGAAACCGAGCGTATAGATGATTATGAAGACGAAAAATTAAACGAACTGATTAGCAACCATTTTAAAACACATAAAATAAAAAATTTTAAAATTCAAGACATTAAACTTCAAATAACAGGTAAATTTAATAATCAATAACATAATTACTATGAGCAATTCAAACGAGAGTAAATGTCCATTTCCACACGGACAAAAAACCGCCCCAGTTAGTGGCAATGGCACTTCTAATAAAGATTGGTGGCCAAATAGGCTTAATCTTAATACCCTACGTCAGCATTCTTCCTTATCTAACCCCATGGATAAAGATTTTAACTATGCCGATGAGTTTAAAAAATTAGATTTAAAAAAACTAAAAAAAGATATTTTCGAATTAATGACCACTTCGCAAGATTGGTGGCCTGCAGATTATGGGCATTACGGCCCCTTATTTATTCGTATGGCATGGCATAGCGCTGGCACTTATCGTATAGCCGATGGCAGAGGTGGTTCAGGCAGCGGCAGCCAACGCTTTGCCCCATTAAATAGCTGGCCCGATAATGGTAACTTAGATAAAGCTCGTTTTTTACTTTGGCCAATAAAACAAAAATATGGCAAACAAATTTCGTGGGCCGATTTAATGATACTAGCAGGTAATTGCGCTTTAGAGTCTATGGGCTTTAAAACCTTTGGCTTTGCAGGTGGACGAGAAGATATTTGGGAGGCAGAGCAAGATATTTATTGGGGTAGCGAAATGGAATGGTTAGCTACTAGTGATAAACCTAAGAGCAGATATTCTGGCGATAGAGAACTAGAAAATCCACTTGGGGCGGTACAAATGGGATTAATATATGTAAACCCACAAGGGCCAGATGGTAATCCCGACCCACTAGCATCTGCTAAAGATATTCGCGAAACCTTTGC
>JANYEQ010000063.1 GCA_025363015.1 Bacteroidota bacterium | reverse complement strand
ACCATTTTTTAGTTGTTGGTTGTTGGTTGTTGGTTGTTGGTTGCTGAGCGAAGTCGAAGCATCCAACAAACCCAATTTAGCAAAGCCCAAATAATCGTTACTGCAAAAATCAATAATTGGAAAATTGGTTTTTAATTGGCGGAAAAGCCCTTTCTCTTTTCTAATTTGAAGGGCCTCCAAAAGATTTTTTGGATTAAAATTAAGACTCATTTGCTAAGTCATTGATAGTTTTTAATTGCCTTAAGAACTCGGATTCTACCTAGTTCACTAAATAAATAAATAAAATAAATTCCTTCTTGAAAAAACTTTGTTTCAAAACTTTTTAATTCACTTGGTAAAATACTTTGTTTTACTAAAACTTGTCCTGAGCTATTTAATATTTCTATTTTATAAATTTGAGGGGTAGAATTATTAATAATAACCTCATCGTTAAAAACTGTTTGAACTAACAGCCTACTATAATTATTGGTTGTAAAAACTCCTGTTGTATAATAATTTACTGAAAAATTAAAATTCCCATAACTCAAACATCCTCCACCTAAAGTATCTGAAGAGTTTATGTTTAAAAAATAATTTCCGTTTACGGAATATGTGTGGGTAATAAAAACAGAATTAGAAGGGGTAGAATAAGCAATATCAGCTGGCGAACCATCACCCCAATTCATCACATATTTTCTCTTTCCCCAAGGTCCCTGCCCAATTGTATAGGAGTAACTTGGCCCAACGATTACTGTATGTGTAAATCCAAAATTACACCCCATTGAATAATTCTTATTAGGAAAAAGTGATAATAAAATAATTATGGAAAGTAATTTTTTCATCTCAATATAAATTTAATTTGTAACCTCTTCCAACTTATCAGCAAACGATTTCTTAGGAGTTAAGCCCAAAATTTTAAACATCTCCATGTCTTCGTTATATTTTGGATTTGGAGTAGTTAATAGTTTTTCTCCTGCAAAAATAGAATTTGCACCAGCCATAAAACAAAGCGCTTGTCCTTCCATGCTCATACTTAAACGGCCTGCGCTTAAACGCACTGCTGTTTTTGGCAATACAATTCTGGCAGTAGCAATCATACGCACCATGTCCCAAATTGGTACTGGTGGCTGTTCTTCTAAGGGCGTTCCTTCCATTGCTACCAAAGCATTTATTGGTACACTTTCAGGTTGTGGACGCAATAAACTTAAGGTATAAAGCATTCCAATTCTGTCTTCTGCTGTTTCGCCCATGCCTATAATTCCTCCGCTACATACCGTTAATCCTGCTTTGCGCACATTATTAATGGTGTTTAATCTATCGTCAAACGTACGTGTAGAAATAATGTTGTTGTAATTTTCTTCACTCGTATCTATGTTATGATTATAAGCGTACAAACCTGCATTGGCTAGTTTTTTTGCCTGTTCTTCGGTTACCATACCTAATGTTGCGCATACTTCTAACCCCTTGCTATTAATGGTTTTTACCATTTCTAATACTTTATCAAAATCTTTATTATCACGCACTTCGCGCCAAGCTGCGCCCAAGCACATACGGCTGGCACCGCCTAATTTGGCATTATCTGCACATTCGCTTACCTCTTTTACACCCATTAATTTATGAACTTTAACTTCGGTATGGTAACGGGCAGCTTGTGGGCAATAGGCACAATCTTCAGGGCATCCGCCTGTTTTTATGGACAACAAAGAGCTGATTTGAACTTCGCCAATAGTATGGTGTTGTTTGTGAACTTCGGCAGCTTTTGAAATTAATTCTAAAAGCGGAGTATTATATACGTTTAAAATTTCTTGTTTAGTCCAGTCTTTAATCATAGTAGTAATTGTGAGTAACAAATATAATAATTTTAGTTTGTTTTTTAAGCTTATTTTTTATGCTTTTGACGCGTTTAATTATTAAACAAATGCTTGTATTTTAAAAAAAATAACCAAATTGCGCTAAAATAAATGCACTCACTCCTTTTATATTTTATAAGTTTTGGTATTACCGATGTGGTTGATATTATTTTGGTAGCTATACTCTTGTATTTGGCCTATAATTTAGTAAAGGGTACACCTGCAATAACCATTTTTATTGGTTTAGCGCTTATTTATATAACGTACATGCTTATTAAAGCGTTTGATTTAAAATTATTGAGTAGCATCATTGGAAAATTTGTAAACGTGGGTGTAATAGCCGTAATGATTGTTTTTCAGCAGGAGATACGTAAATTTTTATTATACATAGGTTCTAACGAATTTTTAAGAAACCAAAATATTAAGTCGCTTTTAAAACTAAAATTTAATAATACACAGCCTCATCAAATTTATTTAGATATTGATACTGTTGCAGCAGCTTGTTTTAATATGAGCGCATCAAAAACGGGCGCTTTAATTATTGTATCGCGCAAAAGCGATTTAAAGTTTTACATAAATACAGGTAATATTATTGATAGCGCGTTAACCAGCCAAATGATAGAAAATATTTTTTATAAAAATTCGCCCTTACACGATGGTGCTGTAATTATAGAAGATAACCGCTTGGTGGCAGCACGATGCGTATTACCCGTTACTGAAAAAGAAAATTTTCCAGCCAATTATGGTATGCGCCACAGGGCAGCAGTGGGCATTACCGAAAATACCGATGCCATTGCCATTAGCGTAAGCGAACAAACCGGTGCCGTATCGCTTACATTAGCTGGCGAAATAAATGCTAACCTTAGTAAAGAAAAATTAATATTTCTGTTAGAAAAAAATTTAAAAAATTAAATTAAAATAAATACTTTCGTAAAAAAATAAAAATGAAAATTGCAGAAGATACAGCCGTAACAGTAAATTATTATTTATCGGCAAGTAAAAATAATAATCTTGAAGAGTTAGTTGAGCAAACAAGCCCTGAGCACCCCTTTGCCTTTTTATATGGCTTTGGTGGCGTATTGCCCGATTTTGAAAGTAATTTAGCTAATAAGCAAAAAGGCGATAAGTTTGATTTTAAAATTGAAGCTGAAAAAGCTTATGGTATTTATGATAAAGAATACGTTGCAAAAATAGATAAACAAGCCTTTGTTGTGGATGGCGAGTTTGATAGCAAACGCATTAAAATAGGCGAAGATATTGAGATGAATGATGCCGAAGGTAACCAATTAGTAGGTAAAGTGTTGAGTATTGATGACACCATTGTTACTATGGATTTTAATCACCCACTTGCGGGGTTTGATTTGCATTTTGTAGGCGAAGTATTAGACGTTAGAGCAGCTACTGCCGAGGAGTTAGATCATGGGCATATCCATGGCGCACATGGGCACCAGCATTAATTAAAAAATGTCTCGCGGCATCACTACTATATTATTATTAATGGCATCTAATACATTTATGACCATTGCATGGTATGGGCATTTACGCTTTAAAGACATTGCTATTTTAAAAAATGCAGGTTTACTTACCACTATTTTAATCAGTTGGGGCATTGCCTTGTTAGAATATGCTTTAATGGTTCCTGCCAATAAAATAGGCAGTGCCACCGATGGCGGACCTTTTAACATGTGGCAATTAAAACTTATACAGGAGGTTATTTCTATATCAATATTTGTAATATTTACTCTTTTATTTTTTAAAACAGAAACCTTAAAATGGAATCATTTTATAGGTTTTATATTTTTATTAGGTGCTATTTATTTTTTCTTTAAAAAGTAGCCTGTCAGTATCTTAAGTATCCTTTAATGCTATTTTTTTAGTCTAAATTTTCACTTTACAATATTTTTACTACTTTTACCCCCTTATTAAAAAATAAAAATTTTATGAACGAAAGTATAATTTATTTAGTACCTGTTTTAGGTATTGTGGGATTGATTGTTATGGCAATAAAATCGGCTTGGGTTAGCAAGCAAGATGCTGGAGATAAAAATATGCAAGAATTGGCAGGTTATATTGCCGATGGCGCCATGGCCTTTTTAAAAGCCGAATGGAAAGTATTAAGCATATTTGTGGTATTTGCTGCTGCTTTACTGGCTTATTCGGGTACAATTCATGTAGTTCATGGTAAAGAAATTCATTCACATTGGATAATTTCAGTAGCCTTTATTATAGGCGCTGTATTTTCTGCTACTGCTGGTTATATTGGTATGAAAGTAGCAACCAAAGCTAACGTTCGTACTACTCAAGCAGCTCGTACAAGTTTAAAACAAGCTTTAAAAGTATCGTTTACAGGCGGTACTGTAATGGGTTTGGGCGTTGCAGGTTTAGCTGTTTTAGGTTTAGGAGGTTTATTTATTGCCTTTTTAGCCATGTTTAATAATTTAGGAGCTGCGCAAGTTAGCACGGCTATAGAGGTATTAACAGGTTTTTCATTAGGTGCTGAATCTATTGCTCTTTTTGCGCGTGTAGGTGGTGGTATTTATACGAAAGCGGCCGATGTTGGTGCCGATTTAGTGGGTAAAGTTGAAGCAGGTATACCAGAAGATGATGTGCGTAATCCTGCTACTATTGCTGACAATGTTGGTGACAACGTAGGTGATGTGGCTGGTATGGGTGCCGATTTATTTGGCTCTTATGTGGCTACTATTTTAGCCACCATGGTTTTAGGACAAGAAATAAAAGTAACCGATAATTTTGGCGGTATGTCGCCTATTTTATTACCAATGGTTATTTGTGGTTTAGGTATTTTATTTTCAATTGTGGGTACTTGGTTTGTGACGATTAAAGATGATAAATCTAACGTGCAAAATGCTTTAAATATGGGTAATTGGTCGTCTATGATTTTAACCGTTATTGCCTCTTATTTTATAGTAAATTGGATGTTACCAGATACTTTAAACTTACGTGGGTATGAATTTACGAAACTAAACGTATTTTTGGCAATTGTTGTTGGTACTGTTGTAGGAGCTATTATGAGTATAGTTACCGAGTATTATACGGCAATGGGTAAAAAGCCTGTTTTGTCCATTATTCAACAATCTTCTACTGGTCATGCTACTAATATTATCGGTGGTTTATCAGTAGGTATGAAATCTACCGTTATTCCAATCTTAACGTTGGCCGCGGGTATTATGGCCTCTTATCATTTTGCAGGTTTATATGGTGTGGCAATTGCAGCTGCAGGTATGATGGCAACTACCGCTATGCAATTAGCCATTGATGCATTTGGCCCAATTGCCGATAACGCTGGTGGTATTGCTGAAATGAGTCAGTTGCCCCCAGAAGTGCGTGAACGAACGGATAATTTAGATGCAGTAGGTAACACTACAGCCGCTACCGGAAAAGGTTTTGCAATTGCATCAGCCGCTTTAACTTCCTTAGCATTATTTGCAGCTTTTGTTGGTATTGCTGGTATTTCTGCCATTGATATTTATAAAGCGCCAGTATTAGCAGGTTTATTTGTTGGTGGTATGATTCCATTTATTTTCTCAGCCTTATGTATTCAAGCAGTTGGTAAAGCCGCTATGGATATGGTGCAAGAAGTTCGTCGTCAGTTTCGCGAAATTCCAGGTATTATGGAATACAAGGCAAAACCCGAATACGAAAAATGCGTGGCTATTTCAACTAAAGCATCTATCAGAGAAATGATGTTGCCTGGCGCTATTGCTTTAATTACTCCTGTTATTGTTGGATTTATTTTTGGACCAGAAGTATTAGGTGGTTTATTAGCAGGTGTTACTGTAAGCGGGGTGTTAATGGGTATTTTTCAAAGTAACGCTGGTGGCGCTTGGGATAATGCAAAAAAATCGTTTGAAAAAGGCGTTTTAATTAATGGCGAAATGTTTTACAAAAAATCAGAACCCCACAAAGCATCTGTAACTGGTGATACTGTAGGAGATCCGTTTAAAGACACTTCAGGCCCATCTATGAACATTTTAATTAAGTTAATGAGTATCGTATCGTTAGTAATTGCACCTTACATTGCTGTAGTTGGTATTGATGGGGCTAATAAACTAATTACAAACGAAGTAATTAAATTAAACATTAACGGACAAGAATATACTTTCTCTTCAAAAGCACAAGCAGATAGTATGATGGCTGCTAACGTAAAAGATATTGCTGAAGTAAAAGGGTTGTACAATGTGGATGCATCTCACTCATCAGTAGCATTTAGCGTTAAACACATTATTAGCGATACTAAAGGCACAATTAATATTGATAGTGGTTTTGTTAATTTAGATGCCACTACAGGTGCTAAAATATTTATTCAGTTAGATATGACAAGCTTAAATACCCAGAGCGATTTCCGTGACGGACATTTAAAAGATAAGCCTGAGTTTTTTGATGTTGCTAAACATAAAAAAGCAAGCTTTGAGGCTACTGAAATTACTAAAAATGAGGCAGGTGCAAAATATGCCTATACTGCTAAAGGTAAATTAACCATGAAAGGTGTAACTAAAGATGTTGAATTACAATTTAACTATTTTGGTAGCAAAGAACAAGATGGACAAAATGGTAAAGTAATTGTAGCTGGTTTTGAAGGCGAAACGGTTATTAACCGTGTTGATTTTGGTGTAGGTGAAGCAGGTGGAATTGGTAACGATGTGAAAATTGAAATTACCCTAGAAGCAGGGCAAGAGAAAAAGTAGTGCTTTACTAATATATTATTAAACCCTTAATCATAATTGATTAAGGGTTTTTTTTGTAGGAAAATATACTATCTTAATTAAAAAATTAGACGTTGAGAAAAATTAAAATAGTTATTTTTTTGGTATTAATTACGCCACTAATAAATGCACAAAACGGGAATGTTTTTTAATAAAATTACCTTATGATTATAAATTTAATAATTCCAATTTAGGTTCTAATGTGCTTTTTATTGATACAATAAAACAATTGGGTAGTAATACTATTTATACCCTTAATAGGATTGGTGTTGAATGCGTTTCGCTTTACCCACCTATTACAAATGCCATATCTCCGTCAATTGGCCTACAGTAAAAAAATCATTTAAATTCAATAAACATTTCCAAAAAATCTCAGTAATGGCATTTTTAACATTCAATTATATTCAATGCCTGAAAATATGGGTGTAGATATCTATTCAAGCATTAGTCAGCTCATTTTATCTCAAAAAATACTTCACAAAACATAAGTTTTAATTTAAAAAATTATGCAGCTGGCCTTTATTATATTAAAGTATCGCAAGGAAACAATTGCAGTTCGTTTAAATTGGAAAAAGAGTAATTACGTTTTAATTCCTTTTTTATCAAAAGTAATTTTCGTGTCGTTTTAAACTGTTAATTAAAACTCTTTGAGTTGTTGAACTCTTATAAATAAACCTATTCTTTAATGCTAAAAAAATAGGTAGATTTAATATATTTAAAAACAAAAAAGCCGTTTCAAATAATTTGAAACGGCTTTTATAATATTAAACTATTATTAGTCTGTTTTTAAGTTAACGCCATCAGCTTTAACAATTACAGTTTCAGAAAATTTACTTCCTTTATAGACAGTTTTTCTATCAAAACGTACATTAATAAAATAATCTACATCAGGATATTTTTCAACTAAAGCATAGTATGCAAAGTCTAAACCTGGATCGCCTTGGGCAGCAGCTTTTTTAAGTTTGCTAATTAATCCTGGAAATAATTTAGCAAATATACCTGTTTTGCCATGTGCTAAATTAGCAGTACCAAATACTGAATTGAAAATTTCATTATCGTATAAAGAACCTGTAATGGCTTCGCCAGCACCTGGTGCAAAATACATAATTTCGGTAGCTTCGCTGCTGTTAATTAAACCTTTTTTAAGATTTGTAGCGTATGACTTATCTAATACTCTTTTAGGACCAGATCCTTTACCAGTAATAGTAATTTCTGCTTGCATATTACCCACTAAAACTACGTCTTTACGCGTTAAAGGCTTAAAGCGAATTTGCATGTGTTTAACGTCTTTTTGCAAGGTAGAAACCGGTGCGCAAGACGATAACAGAATTGCAACTGAGGCAACTGCTGTTATGATGTTTATTTTTTTCATTTGAATATCTAATTTTAAATTGTTAAAAATTTTTACTTATTAATTTTTGAGATGATTATTTCTCAGTATTTAAAGTAACGCCTTTAGCTACAACTTTAATTTTAGAATTGTATTTTGTAAAAAATAAT
>JANYEQ010000031.1 GCA_025363015.1 Bacteroidota bacterium | reverse complement strand
GTTTTGGTAAAAAGAGTATCGCCATTTAAGTTGTATTTTGCAAAGTAGCAATCGCCATTAATATCGCCATTGCTTTGGGTGTAGCCTACGGTGGCTAAAAAATTATCGTTGGTAACTATAATTGCTTTTAATTCATCATCTTGGGCGCCTCCCATATATTTTTGCCAAATTAGGTTGCCTAAGTAATCGTACTTTAGTATAAAGCCATCTTTTTTTCCGCCACCAAAACTAGTGGTATTGCCTACTATGGCTATATCACCATCGGGTGTGCGCACTAGGTCGTTAGCAAAATCCCAATCTAAACCTCCGAACGTTTTTTGCCAAATAAGGTTGCCCATTTTGTCAGTGCGTAAAATATAGGCATCGTAGCCACCTGCACCATAACTATTTGTAAAGCCAGCTATAAAGTAACCACTATCGGCCACTTGTATTACGGCTTTGCCTACATCGTTTAAAAAGCCACCAAAGGTTTTTTGCCACAAAATATTACCCATACTGTCTAACTTTACTAAGTAAACATCGGTATTACCTGCGCCATAGCTGCTAGTGCTACCAGCTATAATGTATTGGCCATCTAAAGTTTGTTTGGCACTGTAGCCAATATCTATACCATTGCCGCCAAATTTAGTAAAAAAGCGGGTTGGGGGTTGGCCAAAGGCTAGGTTGCATATAAATAGTAGTGGGAGGAGGAGTTTTATCATTAGTTTATAGTCAATAGTTGAAAGTCGTTAGTCTTTTATATAGTGAAGCTACTAAGTTTAACTACATACAAATATACAAAAATTAGTTTTAATTTTTAAAGCTTAAAGGCACTTAAAAATTACGTAAACAAAGGGGCTTACAAAAATTAGGCTATCAAATCTATCTAACACGCCACCATGCCCTGGCATTATATTGCCACTATCTTTAATGCCCGCCTGGCGTTTTAACATACTTTCAACCAAATCGCCAAGGGTAGCAAGTATGGGTACTATTATGCCTAAGGCTAACCAAATATTGTTTTGTGTTTGTATAAAATAACGTTGTATTAATACGCTAATGCCAAAGCTTACCACTATGCCAAAAATAGTGCCTTCCCATGTTTTGCCTGGCGAAATACGCTCAATCATTTTATGTTTACCAAACAAACTACCGCCTAAATAGGCAAAGGTATCGTTGCTCCAAATTAAAAAAATAATACCCAAAAGCAGTTTTGGAAAAAATTGAAACTCGTTATTATTTACTTGGTGTACAATAACAAAATTAGTTAATAAGGCAAAGGGTAGTACAGCATAAAGCAAGCCACCCAAAGTATAAAAGGCATTTTTAAGAGGCTGTTGTTTTGTTGAAAATAAAGCCACCAAAAAAATTATAAACGGAATTAAAACAAGTAAGTAACTAAAGTTTATATTAAAGTTTGAAACTAAAAAACTAAAGTTTACAAAGGCAAAATAAACTAGGCCTGCACACACATAGCCCGCATATTTATAAGGTTGCGCATTTAATTTTTGAGCTATTTTATAAAATTCGGTTAACCCAATTAGGGCTATTATAAAAAAGAAAACCGTAAACGAATAGTAATTAAATAGCACACTACCCATTAATAAAATAATAAATACTATACCGCTTAAAGTGCGTGTGCCAAGTGTTTTTAAATTTAAAGCCATTAACGCATACTTATTAATTGCGTGTTTTATAAATTTCAGATTTTACTAAACCTAATTTATTAAAAAAATGGTTAAACGATACGCCTAATACACCCATGCCGTATTTTGCACTACGGCTAAAATTAATGCTGCTTGCTTCTGGAAAATATTTTGTAGGGCAGGTAACTTCGGCAATATTAAAACCCGCATAAAATATTTGCGAAATCATTTGGTTATCAAACACAAAATCGTCGCTATTAGCGTGGTAATTAATTTTTAAAATAACCTCTTTACTAAACGCACGGTAACCTGTATGATATTCGGATAATTTTTGATTAATTAAAACGTTTTGTGTAAAAGTAAGCATACGGTTAAAAATGTATTTATACATGGGCATACCACCTTTTAAAGCGCCTTTACCCAATATACGCGAGCCAAATGCCACTGGGTACAAATCATTTGCAATAAGGTAACTAAGGCTTTGAATAAGTTTTGGAGTGTATTGGTAATCGGGGTGCAACATAATTACAATATCGGCACCTAACTCCATAGCTTTATCGTAACAGGTTTTTTGATTGCCACCATAACCCTTGTTTTTTTCGTGACGAATAACGTGTTTGATGCCAATATTTTTAGCAACTTCAGAGGTATTGTCTTTACTGTAGTCATCAACCAATACAACATCATCTACAATATCAAACGGAATTTCGTCGTATGTTTTTTTTAATGTTAATGCTGCGTTATATGCTGGTAGTACAGCCACTATTTTTTTACCGTTAATCATAGGATAGCAAAACTAATAATTTTTTTAGTTATTGCAAAATCAACTTTTATGATGTCACAAGTCATTTGTTGTTGGTTAATAATCCATCAGCAATTTATTGTATTCGTTTTCGGTAATTTCATCAGCCATATGCTTATAATCAAAAACTAAATCTTTAATAAACAATATTTCAGGAAACTGATTAGCCTCAATTTGCTTTACTATTTTTTTAGTGCCAATAATTTGCACCTCCTCAAATAATTTAAAATGTATAATTTTAAAATAACTCTTGTTATTTTTATACTTTCGGTAAACCGGAAAATGTATATCTTCATTTTTCATTTTTTACACTTTTTACTTGACTCCTTTTTTAAAACAAATAGCCCAACACATTTATTTAAATTATACTAATAGTTTAGAAACCCTGTGTATTGTTTTACCTAATAAACGTGGCGCCTTGTTTTTAAAACACCATTTGGCACAAACTTACGGCAAAACAATTTGGTTACCAACCATAATTAGTGCCGAAGAATTTATTAGCGAATTAAGTGAACTAAAAACCTTAGAAGAAATAGACTTAATTTGCCACCTATACGAAAGTTACAAAACCTGTTATGGTAATGATGCCGAACCTTTTGATAGTTTTGTAAAATGGGGTCAATTAATTTTACAAGATTTTAATGAAATAGACCGCTACTTAGCTAATAGCGAGCAGTTATACGAAAATTTAAAAGACATTAAAGTAATTGAAAATTGGAGCTTGGGCGAAGAAAATTTGAGCGAGTACCAAATCAATTATTTAAAATTTATGAATAGCATTGGTGCTATTTATAAACATTATAGCGCTTTTTTAATTGCTAATAAATGGTCATACCAAGGCTTGGCATACAAACAAGCGGTAGCAAATATTAAAAAAAGTAATTACCCAAATAAATTTAGTAAATTATTATTTTGTGGTTTTAATGCCCTAAATGCTTCGGAGTTACACATTATTAATTACTTGTATAGTAAACAAAAGGCAGATATATTATGGGATGCCGATGAATATTACTTAAATAATATTAATCAAGAAGCAGGTTTGTTTTTAAGAGCAAATTTTAATTTATTTAAACAAACTCAAAAACATTTTATTGAACAAAATTTTTTACAACCAAAAGAAATTAAAATTGTTTCTGTGCCAAAACAAATTGGGCAGGCACAAATTGTAAAACAAACCATACAATCGTATATTGATAGAAATATTCCATTAGATAAAGTTGCTGTTGTATTAGCTAATGAAAAACTTTTGTGGCCTGTTTTACAACAATTACCAAGCGGTGTACAGTATGTAAACATTACTATGGAGTACCCCTTACGTTACACCGCTGCCTATAGTTTAATTGAACAGCTTTTACAATTGCATTTAAGCTTTGCTAAACAAACAAAATCGCAAAAAACTATTTATCATAAAGATTTAATTGCATTATTACGTCAGCCACTATTTTTAAATTATTTAAATAATACTACACAAATAGTTAATAGTAATAAAATAATAAATCAAATTAATACACGCAATATTGGGTTTGTCACTCTTAAAAATTTACAACAATTATTTGGCCCCGATTTCTCAAAAGTAGAGTATTTGCTACAACCTACGCCAAGTATTTTAAATTTGTGTCAATTAATTTTAAATGTTTTAACAACGTTAATTACTAATTTTTCTACTCAAAAAATAAATAATCAAACAAGTTTAGAGTTAGAATATTTACAAATATTAACTAAAAATTTTAATCGCTTAAACGATACTATTTTTAAGTACAGTTATTTTAACGATATTAAGTCGTTTAAACAATTGTTTAATCAAGTAGTTGGCAATACTACAGCACCCTTTATTGGCGAGCCTTTACAGGGTTTGCAAATTATGGGAGTGTTAGAAACCCGTACACTTGATTTTGAATATTTAATTTTAGTAAATGTAAACGAGGGGGTGTTGCCATCGGGTAAAACAATAAATTCGTTTATACCAAACGATTTAAAACGCGCCTTTGGTTTGCCATTGTATTTAGAAAAAGATGCTATTTATGCGTATCATTTTTATAGATTGTTACAACGTGCATCTGAGGTAATTATAACCTACGATAGCGTTACAGATACGTTTGGTAAAGGCGAAAAAAGTAGATTTGTTACACAACTTCAATTAGAAATGAAGCAATACAATTCTGAAATAATAATTACAGAAGAAGTGGCGGTAAATGCCGAATTTCCAGACAAGGTAAACAATGTTATTACAATTGAAAAAAATAGCCAAACTTTAAATAAAATTTATAAAAAAGCTACAACTAATGATGATTACAATGCCTTATCTCCCTCATCGTTAATTACCTTAAAAGAATGTGGCTTACGTTTTTATTATAGATATGGCGCGGGTTTAAAAGAAACTACCGAAGTAGAAGAAAGCGCCGAAGCAAACACCTTTGGTAGTATATTACATTTAAGTTTAGAAAATTTATATACTCCTTTTATTGGTAAAATAGTTACTGAAGAAGAATTACAATTTGCTTTAAAAAATAAAAAAAGTATAGTGATGCAAAGTTTTATTACTTTTTTTGACGGTGCTCAACTCAGTGGTAAAAGCCTTTTGCAAGAAGAAGTAATAAATGTGTATGTTGAAAAACTAATTAAAAACGATATTAAATTAATTACCAATTTAAAAACTAAAAATCAATTTTTAACATTAAATAAATTAGAGCAAGAATTTTCAGCTTCTATTTCTGTTACCCAAAGCGCACTGGAAGGGGACAATTCAACTCAAACCATTTTTATAAAAGGTAAAATAGATAGAATTGATAGCTATCAAGGCTTTGTAAGAGTTTTAGATTATAAAAATTCTATAAAAATTACAGATAAATTTATTTTTACAAGTTTTGAAAATTTGTTTTTGGATGTAGATTACAACAAGCAGTTTCAATTAATAATGTATGCTTGGTTATTATACAAAAACAATTTTTGTGCACCCGAAAAAATGCAAGCAGGTATTATTCCGTTTAAAGAATTTTTAGCACAACCCAAATACATTTTACAAGATAAAAATTCACCTTTAATTTTAACTGCTAATTTTTTAAATGAATTCGAAACTCATTTAACACAGTTTATACAAACTATTTTTAACACAAAAATACCGTTTACACAAACACAAGATGTTAAAACCTGTGAATACTGTGCTTATAAAGTAATTTGTAATAGATAGTATAAAAAAATTAATGCTCAAGCATTTTTTCTTTATGTTTTTTTACCTGTGTTTTTAAGGCTTCACAAGCAAGGTCGGTAGCTTCTTCAAAACTTGCACATTGTTTTTTTGCAAAAAATTCGTGCCCTTTACCCAACATTTTTATTTCGGCAATTTTATTAGCGCTGTTATCACTTTTATCTATTTTTAAAATAACTTCGGTAGTTATTATACCATCGTAATAGATATTTATTTTTTCAACACGCTCGTTAATAAAATCTATTAATTTTTTGTCGGCATCAAAATGCACACTTTGAACATTGATTGTCATGGCTTGTTTCCTCCTTTTATTTTTATTAGTTATACGATATTTGTTTTTTGTTTGCCCTTCAGTTTCGCTCTGCGTAACGTTTTTTATTTATTTTTATCTTAAATTTATAGTTTTTAATCTCCACTTCGAGGATGTGCTTGGTTATACTGTTTTTTTAATTTTTCAATAGTATTGTGTGTGTAAATTTGCGTAGCCTGTAAACTAGTATGCCCCAAAAGTTCTTTTACAGCATTAATGTTTGCCCCATTGTTTAACAAATGTGTGGCAAAGGTATGGCGTAAAACATGCGGACTTTTATTTTTACTACTAGTAACGGCACTCAGCACCTCGTTAACAATTTTAGTAATTGCTTGTGCGTTTAGTTGAGTATCTTTTTGGCTTACCAACAAGTAGGGGTTTTTTAGCTTAAGTTCTTTTTTTACGAAAATATAAGCTTCAAGGTTGCGTTTTAAAGAAATATCAAAGGGTATTATTCGTTCTTTATTTCGTTTACCTAAAACCTTTATTTGGCTGTTATAAATATCTACATCGCTTTCTTTTAGGTTTAATAATTCGGCACGCCTTACGCCTGTTTGGTAAAAAATGTCAATAATTAATTTATTTCGTTTCCCTATAAATGTATCTTCAAAAACATACTTGTCAAATAAATATTGAGTCTGTTTTTCATCAACAAATACAGGCAATTTTTTGGCTACTTTAGGCCCTTGTATTTTTGTAATGGGGTTGGTGGTAATGCTATTTTGTTTTAGTAAGTAGTTAAAAAACGATTTTAAACTGCTTAATTTTCGATTGACGCTTCGAGCCGAAATTTTATTATCCATTAAGTTGGCAATAAAACCGCGGGCGTGCTGGTGGCTAATTTGGTTTAAGGAAGATAATTTTATTTCAGACTCTAAAAAAATAAAAAATTGGTTTAAATCCAATTGGTAACTTTTTACCGTTAAAGGACTTGCCCTTTTTTGAAAGCTTAGGTAAGAAATAAAACTAGAAATATGTTTTTCTATCATAAAAAAATCCTAACTAAATTTAGTAATTTAATTAGGATTGCACTAAAATTTTATAAAATTTAACTAATTACTATTTTTCAATAGCACCAATTATCAATTTTTGCTTGTAAGCGGCTTTAATAACTTGAGTACGACGTACAATTGATGGTTTTGTAAACTTTGAGCGTTCGCGCAATTGTTTTACAACTCCTGTTTTTTCAAACTTTTTCTTGTACTTTTTTAAGGCTTTTTCAATATTATCACCTTCTTTAATTTGAACTATTAACATGCTATTTTTTTGTTTTAATTAATTTAGAGGGGGCAAATATATTAATTAATTTGGCTTCAAAAAAATATTTTACTGTTTTTATTTATAAACAGCTTAAATTTACGCTTTTTACCCCAATTTTATGCAAAAAGATAGCTTTGTTAAATTTAAAACCCTTTTAAAATCGGTTAAAAATATAGTAATTGTAACACATTATAGCCCCGATGGCGATGCCATGGGCAGTAGCTTGGGTTTATACCATTATTTAACACAACTAAATAAATCGGTTAAAGTAGTAGTGCCTAACGCTTACCCAAGTTTTTTACATTGGTTGCCGGCAAACAATAAGGTTTTAGTGTTTGATAAAGATGAAACGAAAGTAACCAAAGCTTTAAATACTGCCGATTGTATTTTTACATTAGATTTTAATTCGTTTAAACGTTTAGAAAAATTAGGTGATATTTTACAACACACCAAAGCACCAAAGGTGTTGATAGATCATCACCAACAGCCCGATAACTATGCAAAACTTTACTTTCATGATGTAACGGCTTGCAGCACTGCCGAATTAGTTTTTGATTTTATTGTAGGTTTAGGAGGAAAAAAATTAATAAATAAAAAAATTGCTGCCTGCCTTTATACTGGGCTCATGACGGATACAGGGTCGTTTAGATACCCCAGCGTAACAGCAAAAACACATTTAGTAATTGCAGAATTATTAAAAACAGGCATTGCACCAAACGATATACACAGTGCAGTTTACGATACCTATAGTGCTGATAGATTAAAATTAGTAGGCTATGCTTTAAGCGAAAAAATGACGGTATTGCAAAACCTACCTGTAGCTTATTTTGCCATAACACATACCGAATTAAGTAAATTTAACCATCAAAAAGGCGACACCGAAGGCTTGGTAAATTACCCCTTTGGTATTAAAGGCATTAAAGTGTGTGCCTTTTTTAACGAAGCGCCCGAAGGTTATATAAAAATTAGTTTTAGAAGCAAAGGTAAAATAGATGTAAATACCTTTGCCCGTAAGCATTTTAACGGTGGTGGGCATATAAATGCCGCTGGCGGAAAAAGCACCTTAAGTTTAGTACAAACCGTTAAAAAATTTGAAAGTTTAGTAGAGGAATTATTTTAAAAAGTAAAATAAAAAATAATTATATACTAAAAACTTATCTTGTTTAGGAGCTTAAGCAAAGGTTAATTTCTGCAAAGCAAAAAATAAACCCAATTGTACAAAAAGACCCAATAAAAAGCCTAAATATAATTGGTTAGGTTTATGTTCGTTTAAATACAAGCGCGCAAAACCAACACAACCAGCTAATACAATTATAATCATATAAAACACCGTCATATCGTACTTTATGAGGTAAGATAGGGAAATTAAAATACCCAATAAGCCACCAATACCAACCATGTGAGCGCTAATTTTAAATTTTAAGTTTATAAAAGCAGTAATTAAAATTGCTAAACCTGCGCCTATTACAAATACTTTTATACTGTTCCAAATACTTATATCCATTAGTAAATAAAATAAACCAAAGTAAAAAATAGCGGTCATAATGTAGGGGAAAGTTCTATCTTTTTGGTTAGAGAGGGTTAAGCTTGGTAAACGTTTTAGTTTGTATAAAATAAAAATATTTAGTGCCGGAAATAAAAACGAAAACAAAAAAACAATTAGCGTAATACGCCATTTGGTTTCAAAAGGAGTCATAAAATCGTACACCGTATTTTTTATTCCAAAAAATAATAGCAAACAGCCATATGTAGCCATTAGCATAGGGTGGAGGAGGACTGAAATAAACAAAGCAAACCCTTTCATTTTATGATAATAAATTAGATAAAGTTTCGATTTCTTTTTTTACATCTTTATTTAAATAAATAATATTATAAACTGCATTTGTAATTGGCATAGTTACGTTGTAACT
The DNA here is from genome assembly GCA_025363015.1 of Bacteroidota bacterium. Classification (GTDB taxonomy): domain Bacteria; phylum Bacteroidota; class Bacteroidia; order B-17B0; family Aurantibacillaceae; genus Aurantibacillus. Next base: position 11,075 of record JANYEQ010000031.1, on the reverse strand, counting down.
TTTATTTATTTCGTACACACATTTTACAGCATAATAGCCTTCGGCAACCATATTCATTTCTAATTGTGCTTGTTTTACGCCGTAGCCTTTGCCTAGCATAGTACCAAACATTCGGTTGCGACTAAATTGTGAGTAAGCGGTTACTAGTAAATCACCTAAATATGCCGATGCTTTAATATCTCTATCTATTGGGTGTACAACATCTACAAATCGTTTTATTTCTTGTATAGCATTACTAACGAGTACGGCCAAAAAATTATCACCATAACCTAAACCATGACAAATGCCACCAGCCACCGCAATTACATTTTTTAAAACAGCACTGTATTCAGTTCCATAAATATCATCGCTAACGGTACTTTTTATATATCGGCAATTTAAAAGTGTACTAACGGTTTGCGCCTTTGCCGTATTTTGCCCTGCAATGGTTAAATAGCTTAGCTTTTCCATAGCCACCTCTTCGGCATGGCAAGGCCCGGTAATAACGCCAATATTATCAAAAGGTACGTTGTAAATTTGATTTAAATATTCGCCCACAATTAAATTATGTTGCGGTATTATGCCCTTTATTGCCGAAAAAAATTGCTTATTTTTAAAATCAGATGGTGTTAAATTTTTAAAAGTATCATCTAAAAAAGCCGATGGTACAGCCAACACAATAATATCTGAATTTAAAAAACAATCTTTTATAGAATTATAAAACTTAATTTTTTTTATATCAAAATCTACCGAACTCAAGTATTTTGGGTTATTTGAAAATTCAGTAAAATAATTAATATCGGCTTGGTTTCTAATAAACCAGTTTATAGATGCACAATTATTTAAAAATAACTTTGCTAAAGCTGTAGCCCAACTTCCACTCCCAATAATAGCAATACGTATTTGCATAATTTTAGGCAATAAAGTTACACATAAATTATATCTTCATCGGGTAAATTACCCAAACCTGCAAAACGGTTGTAAACACGGGCTAAAGTAATTACATCTTTTTTACAATAGGTTTCTATTTTTTGTAAATTCTTATCTTCGTAATAGGTTTTGCTTACTTGGCTGCCATCCATATCATCTTTAGGTGATGGAAAACCAAAGGTATGCGCTAATAAATTTAACGAAGTAAAGTTTTTGTAATCGCCAAATTTCCATAGCTCCATCGTATCAATATGCTTTATTTCCCATGGTTTTAAGCCTTGTAATTGTAATAATTTAGGCAAAGCCAAACCATTAATTAATAACCTACGGCACAAAAACGGAAAATCAAATTCCTTACCATTGTGTGCGCACAAAACATGGTTAGTGGTGCTAAAATATTTGTTTAAAACCTCACTAAACTCTTGTAAAACCTCAATTTCGTTACTACCAGCAATTGTTTTAATTCTAAACTTGTTATCGTTGTAAAAACCAATGCCTATGCAAATAACTTGTGCAAATTCGGCGTAAATACCAGCTTTTACATACTGTTGCTCAGCATTTAAATCAATATTATATAGCCATTTTTTATCCCACAATTCTTTTGTGCTTGCGGCTAAATCGCTGTATTTATAAACCATTGGAATTGTTTCTATATCTAAAAACAAAATATTTTCGAGTTTAATAGATTGCATAAATTTGTTTTGTAATGAGTTATTGTTTTATAAGTTTAAAAATATATTATTTTTTTTAAATATTATGTAAATATTTTTTGTTCATTACAAAAATACTATTATCTTTGCAACCCTTTTTATAAGGAAAGTTCTTTTAAAGTACACAAAATTAAGCCGAAGTAGCTCAGCTGGTAGAGCCACTGATTTGTAATCAGTAGGTCGGGGGTTCGAGTCCCTTCTTCGGCTCTTTTTTTTGTTAATGGGGATATACCAGAGTGGCCAAATGGGACAGACTGTAAATCTGTTGTTTCGACTTCGGAGGTTCGAATCCTCCTGTCCCCACGGTAAAAAATAATTTTTAATTTATAAATTAAACCTTATAACTTAAAAGTTTAATAAGCGAAAGTAGCTCAATTGGTAGAGCTCCAGCCTTCCAAGCTGGAGGTTGCGGGTTCGAGACCCGTCTTTCGCTCATTAGTAAAAAATTAAATTTTGCTTTTGTAATACAATAATCGTCTCACTAAGCGAAGTTGAAGTGGGATGAAAAAACAAAAGTTAAATAAAATATTGTGAAGTTGATAGTTACAAACATAGCCCACATCAACAATGTGGGACAAGAGAAAAAAACATTGTGTATCACGATTTTTTTGTATCTTGGCAGTCCCCAAAAATGAGGGACTTTTGGTGTGTAAAAAAGTACGTTCATTAAAAAATTGAAATATTGAGCAAAATTTTAAAATTATAGTTTTAATCTATAATTTCCGAATTAGCTGTTGTAGCTCAGTGGTAGAGCACCTCCTTGGTAAGGAGGAGGTCGGCAGTTCAATCCTGCTCAACAGCTCAAAAAATATTGTCTCCCTAAGCGAAGTCGAAAGGAATTAGCGTAAGAAATAAAAACAAATAAAAAATAAAAAAACAATTAACTAACAACAAATAAAACAAACAACTATGGCAAAAGAAAAATTCGACCGTTCCAAACCACACGTAAACATTGGAACTATTGGTCACGTAGATCACGGTAAAACTACATTAACCGCAGCTATTACAGTAGTATTAGCAGAAAAAGGTTTATCAGAAGTTCGCGACTTCTCTTCAATTGATAATGCTCCTGAAGAAAAAGAACGTGGTATTACTATTAATACATCGCACGTTGAATATTCAACGGCATTACGTCACTACGCTCACGTTGACTGTCCAGGTCACGCCGATTATGTAAAAAACATGGTTACTGGTGCTGCTCAAATGGATGGTGCAATTTTAGTAGTAGCTGCAACGGATGGTCCTATGCCTCAAACGCGTGAACATATTCTTTTAGCTCGCCAAGTAGGTGTGCCTAAATTAGTAGTGTTTATGAACAAGGTGGATATGGTAGAAGATGCTGAATTACTTGAATTAGTAGAAATGGAAATACGCGAATTATTAACATTTTATAAATTTGATGGTGATTCTACTCCTATTATTCAAGGTTCTGCTTTAGGTGGCTTAAATAAAGACGCTAAGTGGATGGAGAAAATTATGGAATTAATGGATGCTGTTGATACTTACATTCCTATTCCTACACGCGAAAAAGACAAGCCATTTTTAATGCCTGTTGAAGACGTGTTTACAATTACTGGTCGTGGTACTGTTGCTACTGGCCGTATTGAAACAGGTGTAATTAATACAAATGATGCAGTTGAAATTATTGGTATGGGTGCAGAAGGTTTAACTTCTACCATTACTGGTGTTGAAATGTTCCGTAAAATATTAGATTACGGTGAAGCTGGTGATAACGTAGGTTTATTATTACGTGGTATTGATAAAAAAGATATTAAGCGTGGTATGGTTATCTGTAAAGCAGGTACCGTAAAACCTCACACTAAGTTTAAAGCTGAAGTGTACATTTTGAAAAAAGAAGAAGGTGGTCGTCACACTCCATTCCAAAACAAATACCGTCCTCAGTTTTACTTCCGTACAACTGACGTAACTGGAGAAATTACTTTAGAAGCAGGTCGTGAAATGGTATTACCAGGTGATAACGTTACAATTGAAGTTAATTTAATTAACGCCATTGCAATGCACAAAGGTTTACGTTTTGCTATCCGCGAAGGTGGTCGTACAGTTGGTGCGGGTCAAGTAACTGAAATTTTAGACTAAGCCATAGTCATAAATATAGGCAAAATGGCTCCTTTAATCGGGAAGCCATTTTGCTATTTTTATACTTTTGGTTAATACGTTAAAATTTCACAAATTACGGGCGTAGTGCAACGGTAGAATATCGGTCTCCAAAACCGCTGATGGGGGTTCGAATCCCTCCGCCCGTGCGAAACCAGTTTTGAGTGATTAGTTTTAGTTTTTCAATAAACTAATTATAAAAAACTAAACACTTAAAGTTAAAAACTAAATTAAAATGAGCAAAATAGGAACATATCTATCAGAAACCAGAAACGAATTAGTAAACAAAGTAAGTTGGCCCACTTGGCCCGAGTTGCAAAGCAGCGCAATTGTAGTGATGGTATCATCTGTAATTATTGCATTAGTTGTATTCGCAATGGATTTTGTGTTTGAATTATTAATGAAACAAGCTTACGAATTAATTAAATAATTTTTTATAAAATTAAAATGGCCGAAGTAACAAAAACCGACACCTCAACCAAAAAATGGTACGTAGTACGTGCTATTAGCGGGCAAGAGAAAAAGGTAAAACAATATATCGAATCTGAAATTTCGCGTTTAAATATGAACGATTACGTTTCGCAAGTGTTAATACCAACCGAAAAAGTAATACAAATTAAAGATGGTAAAAAAATTACCAAAGAACGCTCTTTTTACCCAGGTTATATATTAGTAGAAGCTAACTTAATAGGTGAAGTACCCCACGTAATTAAAAATATTACTGGCGTAATTGGCTTTTTAGGCGAAAGCAAAGGTGGCGTAGCAGTACCAATGCGCTTAAGCGAAGTTAATCGTATTTTAGGTAAGGTTGATGAATTAACGGAAAGCGAAGGTACTGTAACTTCAAACTATACCGTTGGAGAAAACGTTAAAGTAATTAATGGACCATTTAATGGATTTAATGGCGTTATTGAAGAAATAATGGAAGACAAAAAGAAAATAAAAGTAACCGTAAAAATATTTGGACGTAAAACCCCGGTAGAATTAAACTATGGCGAAGTTGAAAAAGAATAAATATTAAGAATTAAGTCATTAGTCTCAAGCTATAAACTTATGACTATATACTAAAAATTAACCACTAAAATAAAAACATTGAACGATTAAATAATTCAGTTAAATAGAGACGCTTTGCTGCTTCCAACTCAAAGTTAACATTTCTCGAAATTATTAATCAACAATAAAATAACAAATAAAATAAACATAAAAAAATGGCAAAAGAGTTATCGGCAATAGTAAAATTGCAAATTAAAGGTGGAGCTGCTAACCCCTCGCCTCCTATTGGTCCTGCATTAGGCGCCAAAGGTGTAAACATTATGGAATTTTGTAAGCAGTTTAACGCGCGTACACAAGATTCGGCAGGTAAAGTATTACCTGTATTAATTAATGTTTATACTGATAAATCGTTTGATTTTATTATCAAACGTACGCCAGTTGCAATACAAATATTAGAGGTAACTAAAATTAAAGCTGGTTCGCCATCAAGTAATCGTAAAAAAGTTGGTTCTATTGATTGGAATCAAATTAAAAAAATTGCAGAAGATAAAATTGTAGACATGAACTGTTTTACAATAGAATCGGCAATGAGTATGGTTGCTGGCACAGCACGTAGTATGGGTATAACAGTAGCAGGCGATAAGCCTTTCTAACCAAAACAATTAAATTAGTATTAACAAACAAAAAACAAAGCTTACAAAATGGCAACGTTAACTAAAAAAAGAAAAGCTATAATAGCAAAATTTGACGCTACTAAAGCCCACACCGTTGCAGATGCTTCAAAAGTTGTAAAAGAAATTACTACAACTAAATTTGATGCCTCTGTGGACCTTGCAGTCCGTTTAGGAGTTGATCCTCGTAAAGCTAATCAAATGGTTCGCGGAGTTGTTACCTTACCTCATGGTACTGGTAAAACAATGCGTGTTTTAGCAATTGTGACTCCTGATAAGGAAGCAGAAGCTAGAGCCGCAGGCGCTGATTTCGTTGGATTAGACGAGTACATCGAAAAAATTAAAGGTGGATGGACAGATGTAGATGTAATCATCACAATGCCTTCAGTAATGGGTAAAGTAGGTGCTTTAGGTCGTGTATTAGGCCCTCGTGGTTTAATGCCAAATCCTAAAACCGGTACCGTAACCATGGATATTGGTAAAGCAGTTACCGACTCAAAAGGTGGTAAAATTGATTTTAAAGTAGATAAAGCAGGTATTATTCATGCCGGTATTGGAAAAGTATCTTTTGATGCTCAAAAATTGGCCGAAAATGCTCAAGAATTGCTTTCAACTATTGTAAAATTAAAGCCAAGCAGCGCAAAAGGAACTTACGTAAAGTCGGTTACAATGAGCAGCACCATGAGCCCCGGAATTATTATTGATAACAAATTATTCAACTAAAACCTGCTAAAATGAACAAAACAGAAAAAACACAAGTAATTGAGCAGCTAGTTGAAAAACTAAACGCCAACGACAAAATCTATTTAGCAGATTGTTCAACCTTAACAGTTGAAAAAGTAAACGCTTTTCGCAAAGCTTGTTTCGATAAAAAAATATCGGTTCAGGTTATTAAAAACACCTTACTAAAAAAAGCAATAGAAAGAGCTAACGACAGCAAATTAGCTGAGCTTATTCCTGCCTTAAAAGGAGAAACTGCTTTAATTTTTACTGATGTATCAAACGCACCAGCTAAAGTAATTAAAGAATTTCGTAAAGGTGATAAAAAACCCGCTTTAAAAGCAGCTTATGTTGAGCAAATGGTATTTATGGGCGATAGCCAATTAGATGCAGTTGCTAACTTAAAATCTAAAAACGAATTAATTGCCGATGTAATAGCATTATTACAATCGCCAATTCAACGCGTAATAGGTGGCTTAGAAAATAAAGTAGGTAAAACCGAAGACGTAGCAGCTTAAACTGTTAAAAAAACAATCAATTAAATAAAACAAGTAAACAAATAATTAACCAATAAAAATAAATAAAATGGCAGATATTAAAGCATTAGCTGAAACATTAGTAGGCTTAACAGTAAAACAAGTACAAGAATTAGCAACAGAATTAAAAGACGTACACGGAATTGAACCAGCAGCTGCTGCAGTTGTAGTTTCTGGTGGTGGTGGTGGCGAAGCTGCTGCAGCTAAAACATCTTTTGATGTAGTATTATTAGAAGCAGGTGCTGCTAAATTAGGCGTTGTTAAAGTTGTAAAAGATTTAACAGGTTTAGGCTTAAAAGAAGCTAAAGATTTAGTTGATGGTGCTCCAAAAGCAGTTAAAGAAGGTGTTGGTAAAGAAGAAGCTGAAGCAATTAAAAAAGCTTTAGAAGAAGCTGGTGCCAAAGCTGAAATTAAGTAATTTCAATAGTTTTTTTGATAGAAATGGTCTCGGTTTAACCGAGACCAATTTCTGTTTTTTTGATAAAAAATTTAAAGTATAAAAAACCGTTATAAATTAGGTTTTTTTAGGCGAACAAAATTTTTAAAGTGGTGTTTACTAAAAAAGTAAATAAGCATTTAAATAAAGTTCAACAACAAAAAAGTAATTTAAAAAGGTTTTAAAAGTCAAAATTGTATTCACTTAACACAAATAATAACATTGGCTGCAAGTACAAAACCCCAAAAACGAATTAACTTTTCGTCAAACAAGTTCCCGATCGAATATCCGGACTTTTTAGATATTCAAGTGAAATCTTTTCAAGATTTCTTTCAATTAGAAACAACACCCGAAAACCGCAAAAAAGAAGGTTTATTTCGTGTGTTTGCCGAAAATTTTCCAATCTCTGATGCACGAAATAATTTCGTATTAGAATTTAAAGACTATTATATTGACCCACCCCGTTACGCCATTGATGAGTGTATTGAGCGTGGTTTAACTTATGCGGTACCTTTAAAGGCAAAATTATACCTTTATTGTACCGACCCTGAACACGAAGATTTTGAACCCATTATGCAAGATGTGTACCTAGGTACAATTCCTTACATGTCTCCAAAAGGTTCATTTATTATAAACGGAGCTGAGCGTGTTATTGTATCACAATTACACCGTTCACCAGGCGTATTTTTTGGTCAAAGCCGCCATGCAAATGGCACCAAACTATATAGCGCTCGCGTTATTCCATTTAAAGGAAGTTGGATAGAGTTTGCAACCGATATTAACAACGTAATGTACGCTTACATCGATCGTAAGAAAAAATTACCAGTTACTACCCTTTTGCGTGCTATTGGCTTTCAAAGTGATAAACAAATTTTAGAAATATTTGGCTTAGCCGACGAGGTAAAAGTTACAAAAGCAGGTTTAAAACGCGAAGTTGGTCGCCGTTTAGCTGCGCGTGTGCTTAAAACTTGGTTAGAAGATTTTGTAGATGAGGATACCGGCGAGGTAGTGTCTATTGAACGTAACGAAGTGTTATTAGACCGCGAAACAATTTTAGAAGATGAGCATATCGACTTTATAGTAGATGCAGATGTAAAATCAATTATTTTACACAAGCAAGATATTAATACAACCGATTTTGCAATTATTTATAATACCTTACAAAAAGATTCAACCAATTCTGAAAAAGAAGCCATTGAATTTATCTACCGTTTATTACGTAATGCCGAGCCACCTGATGAAGAAACAGCACGTGGTGTAATTGATAAATTATTTTTCTCTGACAAACGTTACGATTTAGGAGAAGTTGGTCGTTACCGTATTAACAAAAAATTAGGCTTAGATATTCCAGCTAATATTCGTGTTTTAACTAAAGAAGACATGATATTAATCATTAAATATCTAATCGAATTAATTAACTCAAAAGCAGATGTAGATGATATTGATCACTTATCTAACCGTCGTGTGCGTACAGTTGGTGAGCAGTTATTCTCTCAGTTTGGTGTAGGTTTAGCCCGTATGGCGCGTACTATTCGCGAACGTATGAATGTACGTGATAATGAGGTATTTACACCTACTGACTTAATCAACGCAAAAACATTATCTTCAGTAATTAATTCGTTCTTCGGAACCAATCAATTATCGCAGTTTATGGATCAAACCAACCCTTTATCCGAAATTACGCACAAGCGTCGTTTATCGGCACTAGGGCCAGGCGGTTTAAGTCGTGAGCGCGCAGGTTTTGAGGTACGTGACGTTCACTACACTCACTACGGCCGTTTATGTACCATTGAAACACCAGAAGGACCAAATATTGGATTAATTTCATCACTTTGTGTATTTGCAAAAGTTAATAAATTAGGCTTTATTGAAACGCCTTTCCGCTCAGTAACAAACGGAAAAGTAGATGTAAATAAGCCAATTATTTATTTAACAGCCGAAGAAGAAGATCAAAAAAATATTGCACAAACAAGTGCAGAATTAGATGAAAAAGGTAATTTTGTTAACGATAAAGTTACAGCCCGTTACGAGGGAGATTTTCCTGTAATTACGCCAGCTAAAGTTAACTTAATGGATGTGGCTCCAAATCAAATTGCATCTATAGCGGCATCTTTAATTCCGTTTTTAGAGCATGATGATGCTAACCGTGCCTTAATGGGTTCTAACATGCAACGTCAAGCCGTACCATTATTACGTCCGCAAGCACCAATTGTTGGTACAGGTATTGAAGCGCGTGTGGCCGAAGATAGTCGTGTATTAATTAATGCCGAAGGCGAAGGAGTAGTGGAGTACGTTGATGCAAATACAATAACCATACGTTATAGCCGTAGCGAAGAAGAAAAATTAATTTCCTTTGAAGGTGATGTTAAATCTTACAAGCTAACTAAGTTTCAAAAAACCAATCAAAGCACCTGTATTAACTTAAAGCCAATTGTAAAAAAAGGCGATAAAGTATCTAAAGGTCAAGTGCTTAGCGAAGGTTATGCTACTCAAAATGGCGAATTAGCTTTAGGCCGTAACTTAAAAGTGGCATTTATGCCTTGGAAAGGTTATAATTTTGAAGATGCGATTGTTATTAACGAAAAAATTGTGCGCGAAGATATTTTTACGTCTTTACACATAGATGAATATAACTTAGAAGTGCGAGATACCAAACGTGGAATGGAAGAATTAACTCCTGATATTCCTAACGTTAGCGAAGAAGCAACGAAAGACCTTGATGAAAAAGGGATTGTACGCATTGGAGCCGAAGTAAAAGAAGGTGATATTTTAATTGGAAAAATTACACCAAAAGGTGAAACCGATCCATCGCCAGAAGAAAAATTATTACGTGCCATTTTTGGAGACAAAGCGGGCGATGTAAAAGATGCTTCTTTACGAGTATCCCCATCTATTAAAGGTACAATTGTTGATAAGCGTTTATTCTCTCGTGCCATAAAAGATAAAAAGCAAAAGTTAGAAGAAAAACCTTTAGTTGAAAAATTAGATAACGATCACGAAAAAAACATTTATAATCTAAAGTTAAAATTAGTTGATAAATTATTTGTTTTAGTTAATGGTCGTACATCACAAGGTGTAACTAATATTTTGGGCGAAGAAATTGTACCCCGTGGTACTAAATTTACGCAAAAAGGATTGGAACGAATTGATTATAGCGAAGTTAACCCAAGTAACTGGACAACCGATAAAGATAAAAACGAACAGGTAGAACGTTTGTTACATAACTTTATGATTCAGTACAACGATTACTTAGGCAAATACAAGCGTACTAAATTCCAAATTACAGTTGGAGACGAATTACCAAATGGTATTGTACAATTAGCAAAAGTTTATATAGCTCAAAAACGTAAGTTAAAAGTGGGTGATAAAATGGCTGGTCGTCATGGTAACAAAGGTATTGTAGCCCGTATTGTAAAAGAAGAAGATATGCCGTTCCTGGAAGATGGAACACCAGTAGATATCGTTTTAAATCCATTAGGTGTACCTTCGCGTATGAACCTTGGACAAATTTATGAAACGGTATTAGCTTGGGCCGGCGAAAAATTAGGATTAAAATTCTCAACGCCAATTTTTGATGGTGCAACGGTTGAACAAATTGACGAATACACTAAAAAAGCAGGTTTACCACAATATGGTAGAACTTACCTTTACGATGGTGGAACCGGAGAACGTTTTGACCAACCAGCAACGGTAGGTATTATTTACATGTTAAAATTAGGTCACATGGTAGATGATAAGATGCACGCGCGTTCTATTGGACCTTACTCATTAATTACACAACAACCATTGGGTGGTAAAGCACAATTTGGTGGTCAGCGTTTTGGTGAAATGGAAGTTTGGGCGCTTGAAGCATACGGTGCTGCTAACGTGTTACAAGAGTTATTAACTGTAAAATCTGATGATGTAATGGGCCGTGCAAAAGCTTACGAAGCAATTGTAAAAGGCGAAAATTTACCAACACCAGGTATACCAGAGTCGTTTAATG
>JANYEQ010000020.1 GCA_025363015.1 Bacteroidota bacterium | reverse complement strand
TGTACTTGGCCTAGGAGGGAAGAAAAAAGGTTGGTTTTAAAATAAAATTTGCAAATCCATTTTTTTAATTTACATTTGTCGCATCAAAATGCAAAAATTTAATCAAATACATCATCATCATTCTACTGCTACACAGGTAAGCGGAGGTGTTGACGCTATTTTATAATTTATATAAAGTATTATCATTTTCCAAAGGCTTACCAATCGGTAAGCCTTTTTTTTATTTCCAAAAATTCATTCTAAAATTTAAAAACAATGACAAACAAACTAAAAATAGCCATACAAAAATCAGGACGACTAAGCGAAAACTCTTTAAAACTATTAAAGGAATGCGGTATCGATATCGATAACGGATTAAATAAATTAAAAACGGAAGCATCTAACTTTCCTATTGAAGTATTCTTTTTAAGAGATGATGATATTCCACAATATGTGGAAGATGGTGTAGCTGATATTGGTATTGTAGGAGAAAACGTTTTACTAGAAAAAAACAAAAACTTGAAATTAGTAGATAAACTTGGGTTTGGGAAATGTCGTTTATCATTAGCAATACCTAAGGAACAAAATTACAAATCAATTAAAGATTTAAATGGTAAACGCATTGCAACCACCTACTCTACTATTTTATCTAAATATTTAAAAGCTCAAAAAATAAAAGCTGAGATTCATGAAATTAGTGGCTCAGTTGAAATTGCTCCAAGTATAGGCTTAGCAGATGCCATTTGCGATTTGGTAAGTTCAGGAAGCACCTTATTTACTAATGGATTGAAAGAAGTAGAAGTTATTTTAAAATCAGAAGCTGTTTTAGTGGCTAATAAAAAACTAGGTAAAACACAGCAAAGCATTTTAGATAAATTGTTATTTAGAATGAACGCTGTTAGAAAAGCAAAAAACACTAAATACATTTTGTTAAACGCGCCAAACAATAAACTAGATGCCATCTGTAAAATTTTACCTGGAATGAAAAGCCCCACTATATTGCCATTGGCAGATAAAGATTGGAGTTCTGTTCACTCTGTAGTAGAAGAAAATCAGTTTTGGGAAATTATTGAAAAACTGAAAGCTGAAGGAGCTCAAGGAATATTAGTTGTACCAATCGAAAAAATGATCTTATAAAATGGAAGCCATAAAATACCCAAATAAAGATATCTGGAAAGACATTTTAAAACGTCCGGCAATCGATAATACTTCTTTAGGAGCGACAGTACAATCAGTACTATTAGATATTAAAGCTAACGGTCAATCAGCAGTTCAAAAATACACTTTGCAATTTGATAAGGTTGATATTGAATCTATTTTAGTAACTGATGATGAATTCGCAGAGGCTGAGAAATTAATTTCTGAAGATTTAAAAAATGCTATTCAATTAGCGAAAAAAAACATAGAGACATTTCATAATGCACAGAAAGATAATATGCAAGTCATTGAAACCATGCCTGGTGTGAAGTGTTGGAGAAAATCAATCGCGATACAAAAAGTAGGATTGTATATTCCTGGAGGTACCGCTCCTTTATTTTCAACTATATTAATGTTAGGTGTACCCGCAAAATTAGCTGGGTGCTCAGAAATTATTTTGTGCACACCTCCAAATACAAATGGAACTATTAATCCAGCAATTTTATATACTGCAAAATTAATAGGCATTATGAACGTGTTTAAAGTTGGTGGCGTGCAAGCAATTGGAGCAATGGCCTATGGCACAGAAATTATTCCTCAAGTCTATAAAATATTTGGTCCAGGAAATCAATATGTAACCTGCGCCAAACAATTAATTAATAAACAAGGTGTGGCTATTGATATGCCGGCTGGCCCTTCGGAAGTAGCAGTATTAGTAGATGAAACGTGTGTGCCAGAATTTGTAGCGGCAGATTTGCTATCTCAGGCTGAGCATGGCTCAGATTCGCAAGTCATTTTAGTTTCTACAAATGAAGAGGTAATTAAAACTATTCAAACAGAAATAGAAAAACAATTAGTTGTTTTACCAAGAAAAGAATTAGCTGGTAATGCTTTAAATAACAGTAAAGCTATTTTAGTAAAAACGAATTCAGAAGCTGTTGATTTATTAAACGAGTATGCCCCTGAGCATTTAATTATTGCGTGCAAAGATGATGAACAATTAGCAGAACAAGTTGTAAATGCAGGCTCTGTTTTTTTAGGAAATTATTCTTGCGAAAGTGCTGGGGATTATGCTTCGGGAACTAATCATACCTTACCTACTAATGGATATGCTAAAGCCTATAGCGGCGTGTCGTTAGATAGTTTTGTTAAAAAAATAACGTATCAAAAATTAAGTAAAGAAGGAATAAACACTATCGGGCCAGCAATAGAATTGATGGCAGAAGCGGAAGGATTACAAGCACACAAAAATGCTGTTTCTGTTAGATTAAAAAGCAATAAATAAACCATGTTTAATTTAAATAATATCACAAGAGAAAACATCAAATCACTTCAGTCTTACAAAGTTTGGAGAGATGATTATTTAGATAATTCTGAAGCTGTTTTTTTAGATAATTGCGAAAACAATTTTGGTTCTCCCTTAGGTCTGGGCTTCGAGCGTTACCCCTCTTCCTCTCAAAACAAAGTAAAAGAAGCGATAGCAACTTACAAAAAAATTAATACAAATCAAGTTACTTTAGGTAATGGTAGCGATGAACTGATTGATTTACTAATTCGTTGTTTTTGTGAGCCTAAGCTTGATAACGTTGTTATTTGCGAGCCAACGTTTGGAATGTTTAAAGTGTATGCGCAATTAAATAATGTAGCTATTTTAAATGCCCCATTAAAACAAAGCAATTTTTTATTTGATGAAAATCTTATTTTAAAAACGATAAACAAAAACTCAAAACTCATTTTTATTTGTACTCCAAACAATCCAACCGGCACAAGCATTTCGCTAGAACAATTAAAAACAATTACGGCAAATTTTAATGGTATTGTAGTAGTAGATGAAGCCTATATTGATTTTTCAGAAAAGGCATCTGCACTTACATTAATTCGTGAGTTTAATAACATCATTGTTTTACAAACTTTCTCAAAAGCTTGGGGTTTAGCGGCATTAAGGGTTGGTGTGGGGTATAGTCATTCAAAAGTTATTGAGACATTAAATAAAGTTCGTCCACCATTTAACATTAATTCCAACTCTCAAAAATTAATATTAAAAGCCTTGAAAAAATCAGCTATAAAAGATACATTAGTGGCAAGTATTTTAAAACAAAAAACATATTTAAAAAACGAATTACAACAATTACCTTTTATTAAAAACATTATTGAAAGTGATGCAAACTATTTTTTAATAGAAGTGACGGATGCCGAAAAAATATGTGAGTACTTACTACAACACAGTATATTAATTAGTAATCGTTCTTCATTATTCAATTGTGAAAACAAAATTCGCATTAGTATTGGGTTAGAAATAGAAAATAAAAAGCTCATTAACGTATTAAAACAATATAATTAAAATGCAAAAAGTATTATTTATAGATAGAGACGGGACTTTAATTTGGGAGCCTCCCACTGATTTTCAAATTGATAGTTTTGAAAAATTGAAGTTTTTGCCAGGTGTTATTACGTGGCTTGGAAAAATTGCTCGCGAATTAGATTATGAATTGGTAATGGTTACAAACCAGGATGGATTGGGTACGGACTCCTTTCCAGAAGAAACGTTTTGGCCAGTTCATAATTTAATGATGGATACATTTAAAGGCGAAGGGGTCGTTTTTAAATCAACTCATATTGATGTTTCCTTCGAGCATTCGCCAAGTGACACTCGCAAACCCGCAACGGGTATGTTAGTTGACTACATTAATTCAAATTACGATTTAACAAACTCTTATGTTATTGGAGATAGACAAACAGATATTCAACTTGCAAAAAATTTAGGATCTAAATCCATATTTATAAATCAAAAAGAATTTACCGAATCGGATGCTACTAAAACTGTTAGAAACTGGGAAGAAATTTATAATTATTTAAAACTACCTGAAAGAAAAGTTATACATACAAGAATCACAAAAGAAACAACTATTGAAATTGAATTAAATTTAGATGGTTGTGGAAATGCAGATATAAAAACAGGTTTGTCGTTTTTCGATCACATGTTAGAGCAAATTGCTAAACACGGAAATATTGATTTAACAATAAAAGCAAAAGGTGATTTACATATTGATGAGCATCACACGATTGAAGATACTGCTATTACACTTGGAGAAGTGTTTGCAAAAGCGCTTGGAGATAAACGTGGAATAGAGCGTTATGGTTTTTGTTTACCAATGGATGATTGCTTAGCACAAGTTGCCCTAGATTTTGGAGGAAGAAATTGGTTAGTATGGGAAGCAGAATTTAAACGAGAAAAAATTGGCGATGTGCCAACCGAAATGTTCTATCACTTTTTTAAATCTTTTAGTGATGCTGCTAAATGCAATTTAAACATAAAAACAGAAGGCCAAAACGAACACCATAAAATAGAATCTATTTTTAAAGCGCTTGCAAAATGTATAAAAATAGCTGTGAGGAGAGATCCAAATAACATGAGTTTACCTTCTACTAAAGGGGTATTATAGTAGTAAGTTACAAGGAGAAAGGCTAAACTTAGTTAAATAAATACATTATAAATATGGAAAAAAGCAACACGTTTAAAGGATTAATAGTATGGCAAAAAGCGCATTTATTAGTGTTATCAATTTATAAAGTCATTAAAAACTTTCCCAGAGAAGAAATTTATGCTTTAACTAGTCAAGTTAGGAGAGCATCTCTATCAATTGCGGCAAATATTGCCGAAGGTTCATTGGAAGAAGTAAAATACTACATTGTTCTTTCTAAAGATTTGGAATATGAAAATACCGTTAGCGAACTAGATATTTTAGTAGATAAGGTTGGTCGTTTAATTAATGGATATTCTAAGTCTGTATCTATAAACAAAATTTAATCGCATTACACAAAGCCATTATCCTTAAAACTTACAACTTATATTTATTATGAAAGTATCTATTATAAAATATAACTCAGGAAATGTACAATCTGTTTTATTTGCTTTAGAGCGAATAGGGATTAACGCTATTATTACTAATAATGTAGATGAATTAAAAACATCAGATAAAATTATTTTTCCAGGTGTTGGCGAGGCAAGTTCTGCAATGAGTTATTTAAAAGAAAATGGATTAGATAATGTTATTCTCAATTTAAAGCAGCCGGTATTAGGAATTTGCTTGGGTATGCAGCTCATGTGTAACTATTCTGAAGAAGGAAAAATAAATTGCTTAGGGATATTTGATAATCAAATAAAATTATTTCCAAGTAATAATGCCATTAAGGTTCCTCAAATTGGGTGGAATACTATTTATGATTTAAAAACCAATTTATATACTGGTTTTAAAGAAGATGAGTATATGTATTTTGTACATAGTTATTATGCTGAGATTGGTAAAAGTACTGTTGCCAAAACAACACATGGATTAGAGTACAGCTCTTCTTTACAAAAAGATAATTTTTATGGTGTTCAGTTTCATCCAGAAAAATCTGGTACTTTGGGGCAGGCTCTTATAGAAAACTTTATAAAATTATAACAATAATGGAAATTATACCAGCAATAGATATTATAGATGGCAAGTGTGTTCGCTTAACACAAGGCGATTATTCTCAAAAAATAATTTATAACGAAAACCCTTTAGATGTTGCTTTAGCATTTGAAAACGTTGGTATTAAGCGTTTACACTTAGTTGATTTGGATGGTGCAAAAAAAGGTAAAATAATAAACTACAAGGTACTTGAACAAATTGCTAGTAAAACAACCTTGATAATTGATTTTGGTGGCGGCATCAAAACTGATGATGACATAGATACAGTTTTTAACTACGGGGCGCACCTAGCAACCGTTGGAAGCATTGCCGTAAAAAATAAAGACTTATTTTTTACCTGGATAAAAAAATACGGCGCAGATAAACTATTTTTAGGAGCCGATGTAAAAAACGAAAAAATAGCGGTTGGCGGTTGGCTAGAAACCACAACCGTTTCTGTTTATGATTTTATAGAGGAAAATTTAAGAGAGGGTATAAAACATATTTTTTGTACTGATATTTCTAAAGACGGATTATTACAAGGCCCAGCAAATGATTTATACAAAAACTTGATTCAAAAATTTCCAAATTTAAATCTAACTGCAAGTGGTGGCGTTTCTAATATAAAAGATTTACATAATTTAAAAAATAATGGTTGCTCGGGTGTAATTATCGGCAAAGCCATTTACGAAGGAAGAATTACGATGGATGAATTAAAAACGTTTCTGTAGCATGTTAACAAAAAGAATTATTCCCTGTTTAGATATTAAAGATGGTCGTACCGTAAAGGGTATTAATTTTGAGAATATTAAAGATGCTGGCGACCCTGTTGAATTAGCTATTGAATATGCTAAACAAGGCGCAGATGAATTAGTGTTTTTAGACATTACTGCCACCAACGAAAAACGAAAAACGTTATCAGAATTAGTAACTCGCATTGCAAAACACATTAATATTCCGTTTACTGTTGGTGGTGGCATTAGTTCTGTAGAAGATGTTTCTATTTTGTTAAATGCTGGCGCCGATAAGATTTCCGTTAATACTTCTGCTGTCAAAAATCCTCAACTTATAAAAGAATTAGCGAATCGGTTCGGAAGTCAGTGTGTGGTGTTAGCCATTGATACAAAATTTGAAGATAATAATTGGTTTGTTTATTTAAATGGCGGCAGAATTAAAACCGAATTAAAAACCTTAGATTGGGCAAAACAAGCAGTAGAATTAGGTGCAGGAGAAATATTATTAACCTCGATGAATAACGATGGCACAAAAAATGGTTTCGCTATTGATATTACTAAACAAATTTCAGAGGCTGTAAACGTTCCTATTATAGCAAGTGGTGGTGCAGGCACAATGGAACACTTTAAAGATATTTTTCAAAAGGGAAAAGCAGATGCCGCATTAGCAGCAAGTGTTTTTCACTACAAAGAAATAGCCATACCAAAATTAAAATCTTACTTAAAATTAAATACTATAAACATTAGATTATGAATCCAGACTTCAGCAAATCAACAGACGGATTAATTCCGGTTATCATTCAAGATAATATCACTAACGTAGTATTAATGCTTGGGTATATGAATCAAGAAGCATTTAATAAAACACAACAAGAAAAATATGTTACTTTTTTCTCACGTTCAAAAAATCGTTTATGGACAAAGGGAGAGGAAAGTGGAAATTTTTTAAATGTCCATTCTCTTTTAATTGATTGTGATAATGATACTATACTCATAAAAGCAACGCCATCTGGCCCTACTTGTCATACCGGTGCAGATACTTGTTTTAATGAGAAAAATATCTCTGTTAATTTCTTAACAGAGATAGAAACTATAATAAGAGATAGAAAAAATAATCCGACAAATAACTCTTATGTAGCCTCTTTATTTACTAAAGGCATAAATAAAATTGCACAAAAAGTTGGTGAAGAAGCTATAGAAGTTATTATTGAAGCTAAAGATAATAATGATGACTTATTTAAAGGTGAGGCCGCCGATTTACTGTTTCATTACTTAATTTTACTACAAGCAAAAAACGTTACATTAAATGACATTGTTACTGTTTTAAAAAGCAGAAACTAAAATCCGTTTAATCAATTGTTCCTGCGGCAACCGTATTATTGGTGTTTTCATTAATTAAAATAAAAGAACCTGAATTTCGGTTATCTGTATAGCTATCAAACGAAATTGGCTCTGCTGTTTTAATTAATACTTTGCAAATATCATTTAGTTTCATTGCGCCATCACTTTCTAATTGGGTAAATGAATGAATATCAATTTTACTAATTACTTGTTTTACTATTGCCTTGGTTCGAAAAGAATTTTGTTGTAAGAGTATTTTTTGACCAGGAATATACGCGGCATTATCCATCCAGCAAATAGTAGCGGTCACTTCTTTCTCTGTTTTTGGTAAATGTTTGGTTGGTACAATGCTATTTCCTCTGCTAATATCTACATCATCTTTTATATGCAACACCACAGGCGTATTGGTTTCTGCTACTTCAACCTCTTGTTGATTGACTTCTATTTTATCAATCGTTGTTTCTATACCAGAAGGCAATACCGTAACACGTTGTCCTTTTTTGTATGAGCCACTCACAACTCTTCCAGCAAATCCACGATAATCGTGTAACTCATCGGTTTGCGGACGAATGACATATTGCACCTGAAAACGAGAAATATCTGTTTGTGTAGTTTTAGTAATTTCTATGGTTTCTAAAAACTCTAACAAAGGTTTACCATTATACCAAGGCATTTTTTTTGACTTGTTTACAACATTATCTCCAGCCAATGCACTTGCTGGTACAAACGAAATGTTTTTTAAGGTTAATTGCTTTGCAAACGTTAGATAGTCTGCTTCAATCTGTTTGTAATTCTGTTCAGAATAATCTACCAAATCCATTTTATTTATACATACCAATACGTGTGGTATTCCTAATATGGCGGAAATAATTGTATGGCGCTTTGTTTGATCGGTAATTCCATTTCTTGCATCCACCAAAATAATTGCTAAATTAGCATTAGATGCGCCCGTAAACATATTACGTGTGTATTGAATGTGCCCAGGAGTATCAGCAATAATAAATTTACGTTTATCAGTACTAAAATATTTATACGCTACATCAATCGTAATGCCTTGTTCGCGCTCTGCTCTTAAACCATCCGTTAGTAATGCTAAATCAATGTCTGTATTTATTCCTGTTGTTTTGCTTTGACGGGTGAGTGTTTCAATAATATCTGTTGAGATAGAATTACTATCGTATAATAAACGCCCAATCAATGTACTTTTTCCGTCGTCAACATTTCCTGCTGTAAAAAATCTAAGTAGTTCCATGCATGTAATTTTAATTATTAGTTTTAATATTTAATGTTATTTCTATGATTTAATTAATACTGTTAAAAATATCCTCTCTTTTTACGGTCTTCCATAGCGGCCTCACTTACTCTATCATCCATGCGCGTTGCGCCTCTTTCGCTAATTTTTGCATCTTTTAATTCTGTAATAATATCCTCTACTGTGTAAGCTTCGCTTTCTACCGCTGCAGTACAGGTCATGTCACCAACTGTACGGTAACGCACATTTCTTTTTACAATTACATCTTTTTCTTCAAGTATTACAAATTCGTTGGTATTCATTAACTGTCCGTTTTCAGTTAAAATACATTCGCGCTCATGTGTAAAATAAATTGAAGGCAATTCGATTTTTTCGCGTTTAATATAATTCCAAACATCTAATTCTGTCCAATTACTAATAGGAAATACGCGTACGTTTTCACCCTTATTTATTTTGCCATTATAAATATTCCATAGTTCCGGGCGTTGCATCTTTGGGTCCCATTGCCCAAATTCATCCCTTACAGAGAAAATTCGTTCCTTAGCTCTTGCTTTTTCTTCATCTCTACGAGCACCACCAATACAAGCGTCAAACTCAAATTCTTCAATAACATCTAGCAAGGTGTATGTTTGTAAACCATTACGACTTGGAAACTTACCTTTACCATCTTGTAATTTTTTAGCTTTAATTGTATCTTCAACATAACGTACAATTAACGTTTCGTTTAATTGCTTTGCTAAATTATCGCGGTAAATAATAGCTTCTTCAAAATTATGCCCCGTATCTACATGCACTAAAGGGAAGGGAAATTTACCTGGACGAAATGCTTTTATTGCCAAATGTACCAGACAAATACTATCCTTACCGCCACTAAACAAAAGGGCAGGCCTATCAAATTGTCCGGCTACTTCTCGCAGAATGTATATTGCTTCTGCTTCTAACTCATCTAAATAATCTTTACTTTTCATAATTTTTGTTTTTTTATAATTATATCTTAACCCTTTTCACTTACTATGCAATCCACATTCTTTCTTATCATTTTGTTCCCACCACCAACGGCCGGCTCTAAAATCTTCGCCTTCTTTTATGGCTCTGGTACAAGGTGCACAGCCAATACTTACAAATCCTTTATCGTGTAAACTGTTGTATGGTAAATTGTGTTTAACTATATAAGCTTTTACTTCTTCTAATGTCCAGTTTAAAATTGGGTGAAATTTTATAATTTGATTTCCCTCATCCCACTCTAGGTTTGGCATATCGTGCCGGTTACCCGATTGATCTGCACGAATACCTGTTATCCAAATTGATTTTTCTTTTAAGGCGCGTTTTAGTGGTTCTACTTTTCTGATGAAACAACATTCTTTTCTATTCTCTAAACTTTCATAAAAACTAATTGGTCCTTTTTCTGAAACTAATTTTTCTATAGCTTCTGTTTTAGGATATAAAACTTTAATTGGTGTTTTGTATCTTTCTAAAGTACTATTCAATACCGAATAGGTTTCGTTAAATAAACGTCCTGTATCAATTGTAAATACTTCTATAGGCAAATTACTTGAAAATATAAGATGTGAAATCACTTGATCCTCATAACCTAAGCTGCTGGAAAATACAACCTTTCCAGGGAATTCTTTAGCAAGTATTGCCAGAGATTCTTCGGGTGATTTGTTATAAATGATAGCGTTTATATGATTTATTAAATTCATTCTTTATATATTCTTAAAATTTATTTATACCATTAACCGTTGTATATTTCATGGTGTATTTTATGCCAGGATTAATGTATTTATAAGCACTATGGCTCATTAAAGCCGCCTCGTGAAAACCACATAAAATTAATTTTAACTTATTTTTATAGGTGTTTATATCTCCAATGGCATAAACACCTTCAATGTTGGTAGAATAATCATTTGTGTTTACTTCAATCGCGTTTTTATCTATACCCAACCCCCAATGCTCTATGGGGCCAAGTTTTGGACTTAAACCAAATAATGGAATTAAATTATCGGCCTCAATAGTTTGCTCTTCTTTTGTTTTAGCATCAATTATCATTACACTTTTTAAAATACCTTCTCCATTCACTTTTGTTAAATTGGTATTTAAAAACAAATTGATTTTACCTTCAGCAGCCAAAGTCATTACTTTATTTACACTATCAGGTGCTCCTCTAAAAGATTCACTTCTATGAACCAACGTAACTTTTTTAGCCACGTTTGCTAAAAATATCGTCCAATCCAAAGCACTATCACCGCCGCCGGCTATCACAATATTTTTGTCGCGGTAAGTTTCAGGATCTAATACCATATAACTCACTCCTTTCCCGTTTTCGAATTGCACTAAATTTTCCACTTCGGGTTTGCGTGGTTCAAAGCAACCCAAGCCTCCAGCAATAACAACTGCGGCTGCACTAATTTTTGTGCCTAAGTTGGTAGTTAAAATAAAATCGCGTTCTCCTATTTTTTCTAAAGATTCTATTCGTTCTCCCAAGGTATACGTTGGATTAAAAGGTTCGGCTTGTTTCACTAAATTATCTATTAGTTCTTGCGCTAATACAGAAGGAAACCCAGGAATATCGTAAATAGGCTTCTTTGGATAAATCTCAGATAACTGTCCGCCAACTTGTGGTAAATAATCAATTAAGTGACAGCGCATTTTTAAAAGTCCTACTTCAAATATTGAAAAAAGTGCTACTGGTCCTGCGCCTATTATGGCAATGTCTGTTGTTATCATTTTATTTTTTGTTTTTTTCTTTGTGAACCTTGTGTCTTCTTTACCTCTCTGCGATTAAACCTTTAAAAAAACAATCGTTTTAAACTGGTTATGATTACTACAATCCCTACAAGTATCATAATACTTTTGGTAGGAATTTTATTAGCAATGTATGCCGCAATTGGGGCTGCAATTACTCCACCAATAATTAACCCTAAAATAATTGTCCAATGTGTTAAACCTATAATGGTAATGAACGTTAAAGAACTAGCCAGTGTAATAAAAAACTCAGCTAAGTTTACCGAACCAATTGTATAGCGTGGATTTCTGCCTCTTGCAATTAATGTAGAAGATACAATTGGTCCCCAACCACCGCCACCAACAGAATCTAAAAACCCACCAACAGCTGCTAAAGGAAAAATACGTTTAATTTTTTGGCGGATGTTGTCTTTTTTTAATGCTTTAAAAATAATAATGATGCCTAAAATTAATGTATAAGCAGAAACTAAGGGTTTAATGATGTAATTATATTGTTCAAAAGACGATAAAATATAAGCTCCTAATATGGCGCCAATTACACCAGGAATTAATAAACTCTTAAATAATTTATTGTTCACGTTTCCAAATTTTAAATGCATTAAACCAGATACACCACTTGTAAAAACTTCGGAAGCATGCACGCTAGCACTAGATGCAGCCGGCGTTACACCAAAAGATAGTAAAAAAGTTGTTGCTGTTACACCATAAGCCATTCCTAATGCACCATCAATCATTTGTGCTGTGAAGCCCGCTAAAATAAATAGGAAAATAGAAGAATCAATACTTTGTGTTAATTGATAAGCATAACCCCCTAAAATATTTGGTGGTAAAAAATGGCTAGATACATAGCCTAAAATTAACAACAATGGTATAGACAAACTGTAAGTCCAAATACGTTTTTTACTAATAGTAGTTTCTTTTAATTTTTTAGGATTAGAGGAAAGAACCGATGTAATGGCATTTAACTGCTTTACTTTTTCGGTAAAATCGCCTGCTAAATATCCGCGCACTTTGGTTAAGTTATCTAAGGATTCATTAATCTCATTCGGAAATGATTCTTCAAAAGTTTCTCTGATTCGTTTAGCAAGTGTTGGCGACTTTCCATTGGTAGATACAGCAATTTTTACATTTCCTTTTTGTACAATAGAACCTAAATAAAAATCACATTGCTCAGGTGTATCAGCCACATTAACTAAAATATGTTTTTGCTGAGCCAGTTGTTTTATTTCTAAACTTGTTTCTTTATTATTAATAGCAACAATTACCAAATCAACATCGTTCAAATCTGTTTCTTTAAAAGAACGTTGATGAATTGTTATGTTACTATAATTACCTTGAATAGTTTTTATATCTTCAGATACATGAGTAGCCACCAAAGTAATTTTTGTTGCGGGACTATTATTGATAATAGCTGTTACTTTTTCCAACCCTACTTTTCCGCCGCCAATAATCAGCACACGAAAGTTTTCGAGTTTTAAAAAAACCGGAAATAATTTATTTTGTGTTTCTATACTCATAAGTTAATGGTGTGATAAATATTAAAACGAATGACTTCGTTACTATATAATGTTATTCCGTTGGTGCCCTGTTGCCAAATGTGCATGTATTGTAATTGTAAACTTAATTTTTTATTTAGCTCATAATTTAACCCTATATATAATCTATTCTGATCAAAATAGTTGTATGTAATATTCTTACCTGCATTAATCATAATTTCATTTCCTATTAAGGCATACATATTATTACCCGCCTCTTTTTCTATTAAAATAGGATAACGCACATCCAATCTGTACCTGAATCTAAAGTTGAATTGATAGTCATTCGTTAACTCATCATTTTTTACTATTTCATTTAAACGTTGTTCTATTCTAAAACGATGTGTTAGTTTTAACATATTAAATTTATCTGTTAATTTTAATTCCTGCCAGGGGCGCCATTCTTTTCTGGTTTTTTCATCTGTAATAAAAAATCTAAAATGAGCTAATCCTACAGCAATGGTAATTCTATCCTTTGGTTTATAAGATATATCTGAACGAATTAGCGCTTGAGAATAATGTTTAATTTCATTTTTGGTTCTAAATTGTAAATCCGAATTAACACTCCATTTAGAATTTAAAATAATACTGTTATAATATCCTAACCACAATTGGTTATCTTTTACTATAATAGGTGAACCACTTTGAGCAAAACCATTAAGCGTAAGTAATGCATTAGCGAAAAGATATATACTATTTTTAAACACTACTATTACAAATAATTAAGATTTACTAAATGCTCCTGAAAATTAGATTGTTGTTTTACAACTTCACCAATCACAATTACCGCAGGAGCCTTAATGTTTTTTTCATAAGCAATAGCCTCAATCGTTTCAATGGTTCCTAAGGCGATTTTTTGAGTTGGCAAAGACCCATCTTGTATCAAAGCAATTGCTGTATCTGCTTTTCCTTCTTTAGAAAAAATTTCGGCAATCTCTTTTAGTTTTGCTAAGCCCATTAAAATAACAACCGTTGCATTTG
The DNA here is from genome assembly GCA_025363015.1 of Bacteroidota bacterium. Taxonomy (GTDB): domain Bacteria; phylum Bacteroidota; class Bacteroidia; order B-17B0; family Aurantibacillaceae; genus Aurantibacillus. The sequence continues at coordinate 55,429 of JANYEQ010000020.1, read as the reverse complement.
TTTTTGCAGCTAATATAACATCCTGAGATAATTGATTATCTTTTGTTGTTCCAGTAATTACCCAAAAGCTTTCACTTACTCCACGGTGTGTAACCGGAATACCTGCTAAAGCCGGAACAGAGATTGAACTTGAAATGCCTGGCACAACAGATGTTTCGATATTAAATGCATTAGCATAATTTAACTCTTCTTGTCCGCGACCAAACACAAAAGAATCTCCACCTTTTAAACGTACCACGTGTCCGTGCGTATAAGCCATATCTACAATTAATGTATTAATTTGCTCTTGTGTATAAGCATGGTGATGGTTGCGTTTTCCCACATAAACTTTTATGGCATTTTTTGGAGTGAATTCTAATAATTCTTTGTTTACCAGAGCATCAAATAAAACAACGTCTGCCGTTTTTAAGGCGTTTAATCCTTTTAAAGTGATTAATTCTATATCGCCTGGACCCGCACCTACAAGGGTTATTTTTGGGATTATATAATTTGACATACTTTTTGTTTTTTATAAATTTTTTAATTCTTCTCCACTACGTTCGATGTAATGATGATTTGTGATTCTCTGACTAATTTTACTTGGTTTAAAAATATTTGTGCTTGCGAAAAATAATTTTCTGCAAATTCTTTACTCGGCTCATTTTGATTAATTTTAAGTACTAACTCTTTATAACTTGTGTTTAGTTTAATTAATCCTGTATCCACTAAATGCTTATCAAAATCAGCTATTAACATATGATGCGTATTAACATGTATTTGTTTATCGAGTAATAATGCTTTTGCACCACTAATAAAAGCGGCATATGTGTAGTAAATACTATCTCCATATTGATTATTATCAAAGGCCTCCGCACTCCATGCTAGCTTTTCTTCCGCTTCAAAAAATAGGGTTGCTACTAAATCAATTATTACACCTGCACACTCCCCTACTCCAATTGCTGTAGCAAATTTTTCATCAGATCCCCAATCTGTATAATCAGATTCTTTTAAAGTACTGTTATCTCCTAATGGTTTTAATAGCTGATAAAAATAATCCTTGCCTTTTTTATCATAGTAGGAATTAAAATACTCTCCTTCAACAGCATTCTTTTCAAAATCATTAAATAACGTTCTTAATACATCTGGTCCTCGTTTACTTGCTACTTTAATTACCTTTTCAGAGATCCTTCCTTCGCCATTTCCTATAGTGCCTCCGCCTAATAATACTTGTAAAGCTGGAACTACATTTGCTCCTACTTTAAACGAACTGCCATGAAAACCAATTTGTGCCAAACCGTGTTGACCGCAAGAATTCATACAGCCACTAATTTTAATTTTAATATCATGGTTATGAATTAAATCAGGGAACTCTGAATAAATTACTTTTTCTAATTCAACTGTAATATTAGTACTATTAGAAATCGCTAAATTACAGGTATCTGTTCCGGGACAAGCAGTAATATCTCCAACAGAATCAAAACCTGGTATTGCTAAATCTAATTGCTTTAGCTCATTATATAAAAATGGTAAAGCTTCAAGGGTTACATATTTTAATAAAAAACCTTGATTAATAGTAATACGAATATCATCTGAAGAAGCGTAAGCATTAATTACTTGTGCTAATAAACGTGATTTGGCGGCTGATATATTTCCTAATAGAACTTTTATATATACTCCATAAAAGCCATCTTGTTTTTGCTTAAAGGTATTAGTCGCTAACCATGTTTGATATTCTTTGTCGTTTACAACAGGAGAAATGGTTTTTGGTTTATTTGCAGGGGGTAATTTAACATCAACGGTAGTTCTATCAATTTCATACACTTTATTTAAAATTGCTTTTTTTTCTTCTGCTATAAATTTCAAAAATTCTTCTAAACCAATTTTATTGATTAAATATTTAATGCGTGCTTTATGTCTGCTCACCCGTTCACCGTGTCTATCAAACACGCGAATTGTAGCTTCTACAAAAGGAATAAGTTGGTTTTCTGGTAAAAACTCATAAGCAATTTGTGCTAAAAAAGGTTGTGCGCCCAAACCACCACCAATTAAAACTTTAAAGCCTCTTTCTCCGACTTCATTTATTTTTGGAATAAAGCCAATATCATGAATATAAGTAACTGCGGTATCTTTATCATTATTTGAAAAAGCAATTTTAATTTTACGTCCTAGTTCTTGTCCAAATGGTTTACGCAAAAAATAACTAAACAACGCATGCGCATATGGCGACACATCAAATGGTTCGTTCGGATCAATACCAGCTTCAGCAGAAGCTGTAATATTACGAACGGTGTTACCACAAGCTTCACGCAAAGTAATATCATCCTGCTCTAATTTAGCCCATAGTTCAGGTGTTCTATCCAGACTGACATGATGTATTTGTACATCTTGACGAGTAGTTAAATGCAAATTACCATTTGAATATTCATCACTAATGTTAGCAATACGAATTAACTGTTTTGTAGATACTTTCCCGAAAGGTAATTTAATACGGATCATTTGTACACCTTGTTGACGCTGACCATACACTCCACGAGCTAAACGAAGGCTTCTAAACTTTTCATCATTGATTTTCCCTTCACGAAACTCACGAATCTTTTTATTTAAATCAATGATATCTTTTTCTACAAAAGCTTTGCCTGAGTGATTTACTAATTCTAATTCTGTTCTAAAACTTTGCATGTACTCTTCTTTTAAATTTTTTATAATAAAAAAACCTTTACGTTTTTCGGAAAGGTTTTTGAAAATTATTTATGATGTTTATTTTTTCTCAAAAACTATTCGTGTGCATATTGCACATTAAACACATTACTATATTTTTTATATTACTAGTTGGTTTCATTTAACAACACAAAGTAAATGGTAAAAATTGAGATTATTTGTATAATATACTAATATCCTACCTTTTTAGTATAATATTTGGCTTGTAAGTACTGATTTTTCAATCTATTTAAAAAAGTTATGGTTTTTTTTCTTTTGTTAATTGCAATAAACTAGTATTTGAAAGTATTTTAACACTTGCTACTCTAACTTGTAATAACGTTTCTTTTAAAATACAGGTTGCTTCGTCTTCACACTCTTCACATGGTGCATAAAAGTTTATACTTACACATGGAGACAAAGCAATTGGACCGCCTGTTGAGCGAATAATTGTGCTTAACATGATGTCTTTTGGATTTTTTATTAAAAAATAGCCGCCATTCATACCCATTTTACTTCCTAAAAACCCTTGGCTTTTGAGTTCTAACAAAATTTTCTCTAAAAATTTACGCGGTATTTTTTCGGTATTTGATATACTTGAAATACTTAAAAGTGTTTTACTTTTATAAACTCTTGTTAAAGCAACTAAGGCTTTTATCGCGTATTTTGTTTTCTTTTGTAACATAAGCGTCAATAAAAATACCATTAATTTTAATATTCAAAAAATGAGGCTAATTTAGTTTTAATAAAGGTGCGAACTTAGATATAGATTCCTAGGAATATACCAAATAATTAAGCTATATTTTGTATTTTAGCCTAATAATTTGAGGGGTTTTTTAAAATATTTTTCATACATTTTTTGTACTTGTGCTTTCGCTCAAACACCTTCATTTAATTTTCAAAAATTAGGTAGTGAGGATGGATTAAACAATACTAATATTTTTAATATAGAACAACACCAAAACGGGTTAATTTATTTTACAACGCAAAATGGCATATATTTTTATGACGGTTATAATTTTAACAAACTAACCATAGATAGTTTAAAAAGTAATGCGTTGCTAAATGTTTCTTTAAAAAACGATAACGATTTGCTTTTATCTATAAGAGATGAAGGGCTTGCCAACTATAATTTAAAAACAAAAAAATATTCGTTTTTACCACAATTAAAAATAAAAAACAATGCCGATAATTTTATTATTACTAAGAACTTTGCTTTTCTTTTAACCTCAGGCATTAAACTTACAATTGTAAATTTAAACAATGGCAGCATACAAACCGATGACTTTAAAAAAGTAGAAAAGCCAAACAGAGCTTTTTGTATTTATAAAACAAACGATGGTAAAATTTTAGTTGGTAGAACCGATGGGCTTTATGATGTAAGTGATGGTACACAAAAAAAATTAAACGTTTTAAAAAACATAACTATTCACTCAATTACCCAAGGCGCGGACTCAACATTAATTATTGGTACCTCAAACAAAATTGTTATACTAAATAATTACAAGGTTCAAAAAGAAATAAGCCCAACCTATAAAACAAAAACATCAACCTTTATGTTGGGAGGCGAAAAAAGTATTGATAAAATAATTAGCGATAATTATGGTAAAATTTGGTTTACATCATACCCCGACGAGAACTTGTACATATACCAAAACAACACTGTTTATGATGTGTTTGAGGCATTAGATATTCCACCAAGTTTAATTAATTGTATTTATAAAGATAAAAATGAAAATATTTGGGTGGGTACGTTTAATGATGGCGTGTATTACATCCAAAATCCGTTTTTTAATTCGTTAAATTTTTTATTTAATGGCAAAATATTAAATGTAAACCAAGCTTACCTAAAAAATAATTTACTTGTAACCGCAACAAACAATGGCTTATATGGTTTAAATATTAAAACCAATCAAACAAAAACACTATCAAGCCCCGACGCCTTTTTAATGGAACCTATTAATAATATTACCGAATTAAACGATGTGTTGTATTATAGCAAGCGTAGTCAATTTGACATGGCGCCCTCTGTTTTTTCAGACTCTAAATTTATATATAAAATTAAACCCATTATTGCAAAACAGTTTTTACCTATAAACAATAATCAAAGCATTGTTGCCGATTGGAGCGCGAATATTTTATTGTGTAATAGTAATGCTACCAAAACATTAGATACACTTATTTCTTTTCCAGACTATAGGCTCTCAGTAAATGCATTTTTAAAACTACGCGATTCACTATACATAGGAACAAGTAATGGTTTATATATATATAATTTTAAAAATAAAACCTATAAAAATATTATAAAAGCCGAATTAAATTTTAAAATAAACGATATTACATTAATTAACAACAAATTATATGTTGCTCATGAATCGGGCATTACAGAAGTATATTCAAATACATTAATTACTGAGATTGGCAACTTACGTTTAAACAGCGTTAAAAAAATTAAACATTACAACCGCCAAATTTGGTTAGCTACTTTGGATGGCGTTTTTATTTGTAACGAAAAATTAGAACCATTAAAAGTATTAAATAAATCTACCGGCTTACTTTCTAATTCGATAAACGATATTGTATTTAATGCCGAAACGGTATGTTTTTGCACTGCGAGAGGGGTTGCCATTTCTGATATTAAAAATGTTTTAAATTATTACTCGACTTTAAAGTCGGTTTTTATTACAAACTTTACTGTTGATGGAAAGCCCTTTGAGGCTAAAAACAATTCTCTTTTTCTTACCTCAAGTCAAAACGATGTTAGTATTTATTTTACAAGTCCGTTTTTTAATAAACCCAATAAGCAATATTATCGCTACCGACAAAATAAAGGCGAATGGAAAAAAATTGATAATACCTCGTGCAATTTGTTTTCATTAGCCAGCGGAAATACAAATGTAGAAATTGTAGCCTCGGTTGATAATATCACTTGGAGCGAAGCCACACTCATTTCTATTGAAAAAGAAATTGGCGTAACAGAATCAAAATGGATTTATTGGCTTTTTATATTTTTGGGCTTATTAATAATAACCGTAATTAGTTTTGTAATCATTAGGCGTATAAAACATAAAGCTACAAAACGCTTACAAGACGAGCAGCAAGTTCATTTATTAAAACACCAAGCCATGAACGCTTTACTAAGTCCGCATTTTATTTTTAACTCTCTTACATCTATTCAAAATTACATTAACACTAATAATAGTTTGCGTGCCAGCGAATATTTAGCAAAATTTTCGAGACTAATACGAATGATTATTGAAAAAGCTTCACAAAGCGAAATAACGCTAACGGATGAGTTAGCGAGACTTACCTATTATTTAGAGTTAGAAAAAGAACGTTTTAAAAATAAATTTGATTATATAATTACTGTAGATGAAAGTGTAAATAAAAACGAAATAATGATTCCTAATATGATTATTCAACCACATGTTGAAAACTGTATTATACATGGCATTTTGCCAAAACTAGAGCACGGTACCCTATCTATTTTATTTAAAAAAAGCGCTAAAAATAAACTTATTATAATTATTGAAGATGATGGTGTGGGTTTAATTAAAGCAAAAGAACATGCTAAAACGGGTCATAAATCATTAGGCACAAGTACTATTAAAAATATTTTAGAAATTAACTCCAAACTTACTGGAAAAAAACAAGTGGTTACTATGGTAGATAAATCTACTCTAAACAGCAACCTTAATGGCACAATTATAACAATAGAACTGGAACAATAAAACAATTTATTACATATTTATTTTTAATACTAAGTGTGAGTTTATTTTCGCAAAAAAGTATATTGCCTGACACCACTGGTTTTTGTGCTGGAGATAGTGCTAAAATAGAGTTAAAAGATAACTTTGATAAAAATGCAACCATACAATGGACAACGCCTTACAACATTATATACAACACAAAAAAAATTACAGCATTTAAAACTGGGGGTAAGTATTATGTAAAAGTAATATCAAATAAAAATACTTTTTATGATAGCACTTTTGTAAAAGTATATACAAAACCAAAATTGAATATACACGACACTGTTTTGTGTAAAGGAAAACAATTTTTTTTAGATGCTAGAAACATAGGCTATAAATATTTATGGAATACAGGCGAAACAACTCAAAAAATAAAAGTAGAAAACTCAGGTAACTACTGGGTTAAAGTAAACAACTTTGGTTGTGCAATTTCTGTTACTGTTAGCATAAAATTTATACAGGGAACAAGTACAAACTTTAGTGCCGAACAACAATTTTGTTTAAGCGAGCCCACAAAAATATTAAGTATTAAACCTACTATAGGTACAAAAATTTTATGGAATACTGGAGCAACATCTTCATCTATAACCATTGTAAAAGAAGGTAACTATTGGGTAACTACCGAAAACAAAAGTTGTGGTTTACAAACCGATAGTGTTAAAGTAAAATTAAAAGCTTGCGATTGCGAAATGTTAATACCAAATAGTTTTACACCTAATGAAGATAACAAAAACGATTATTTTTTTCCAGTGTTGCAATGCGAATACTCTTATTTTTTACTCACCATAAGCGATAAGTGGGGCAATACTGTTTTTAATACAAATAGCACAAGTGGTAAGTGGGACGGGCGTTTTAAGGGCAACCTTTGCCCCGAAGATAACTATGTTTATATTATAGAAAGTTCAGAAAAGGGAACCGACAAAAAATTAGTGCGTAAAGGACACATCTCGTTATTTAGATAATCTGTTTTTTTTATTATTCTACTACTTCTTACTAAAATTAAATGTTAGGGCTAATATAAACCTTCCAGCAGTTGAAAGATTTTGACTTGAAATCCTTTCATGGGCCCTAAACTGAAACGAAGAGTTAAATACAAAGTTTTTGTATACAATATCTATACTAGGACCCAATAAAAGTGTATTCATATTTGTGCCAACAATTAATTTTTTATTAACATAAACGCCTTGCGTATATTCATAATTGGCAAGTACTGATGTAAATAGTTTTATGTTTTTAACATCCAATCTAACAAACACATTTAATATTTGATTAATTGAATTACCAACACCTTCGTTGTATTTATTTGTGCCATTTAATTTAAAAAGTATATTACTATTTATACCAAATTTATTTTTACTAATAATGTAATTTATATAATAAAAATTATCCCAACTGCCTGTACCATTTTGGTTTAGGAGCGATAGGCGGTAATTATTATTGTGTTTATCATTTTTACCTAACGGGAATTTTAGTCCTGCGCCAATTATTAAACGTTGTTTAATTGCATAACCTTTTAAACGTTTAATAAGGTGGTAGCCTAAATATAGCGAAGGATCTGAAATACCTGTGTTTTCTGTTTTTATATTATCATATTGTGTTTTAATTTGTTGAAATGGAATGATACAATTTATTTCCCAACGCGGTTTTAAAAAATATTTTGCCCTTAATTCAAATACTTTATAACTTTCAAAATCTTTACTGCTGTGGTTTTTACTGTTATAAATCGTATCGTTTTGTAATAGCGAATCGTTATGCATTATTTTATATGCACCCGGCACAACAAATTTAGATGTTTGCTGATAATTACGATATCCATTAAACACCCGGTAGCGATGCAATAAACATATTTGATTTTGATTGTCGTATGGGGTTATACCCATAAAGCTTCCACAAATATCGCAAGCATAATTTGTAAAATAAAAAAATAAAAATGGTATTAATATTGTTTTTTTCATAGTTAATTAAAGTTTTTATGTTTAATCACTACACTAATATTTACAGTCTATTCCGTAACTCCCAAATCAATAATTACCTTTTCGTTATTACGAACACTAACCGCACTACCTCCGGTTACCCTACCGTTATTGGTAACTACCTGCGAATCATAACCATATGCGTATAAAAAATAATTTCCTTTATAGCATTTTATAATATAGTTACCATCAGCATCTGCCCTCACTTTTGTATCAAACAAAGTAGTATCAGTACCTGGTAAATCTTTTGCGTTAAATTTTATAAAAACAGTAGCACTAGCAATTGTTTTTGTGTGGTGTTTTATAACTCCTGATATTGTTGATTTACCACCTAACTGGTTTTTTTTGCATCCTAAAAAAAGTATTATAAATAATATTTTTATATAAATTATTTTTTTCATTTTATTTAAAAATTTGGGTCGGCAAAACGTTTGTCTGCTAATAATTTATAATCTGTTAGGGTGTTTAAAAAAGCAATAATGTCTTGCTTTTCATTACTCGTCATGGGTATGCCGATTGGTATTAGTAGGGGATCAAGGTTTGTGGTATTAGTAATTGGGTTTGTGTAATGATTTAAACAATCGTTTAATGTTTGCAAACTTCCATCGTGCATATATGGTTTAGTAAGTGCAATGTTTCTTAAGGTTGGTGTTTTAAATTTGTATTTATCTTGTGTTAATCCAGTAACTTTTGCTCTACCACTATCATTTACAAAAGGGTTAATGGCTGTGCCATTACTTCTATACGCATAATCTGTAAATAAAGGTTCTTTATGGCAACTATTACATTTTGCTAAAAATAAATTATAGCCTCTTAGTTCGGCATCGCTTAATTGCACATTGTTTTCGCCACGCTTGTATAAATCGTATTTGCTGTTGTACGAATACATTAGGCCCATAAATTGTGTCATGGCTCTCAACATTTTTTGCGAATCTACCGTTTCACTGCCATAAGCCTTATTAAACAAATCTTTATACTTAGTGCTTGCCTGTAATTTAGCTAAAACATTATTAATGTTCTCGGCCATTTCAACTGTATTTTGTATAGGCGCCAATGGCTGAACTTCAATATTATTAATACCGCCATCGTGCATAAAATTTTTACTCCACGTTAAGTTAAATAATGCGGGAGCATTGCGAGTGCCTACCAAATTATTTATGCCATGGCTAATTGCATGATTTGCATGGGCAAAAGCAACAACTTGTTGATGGCAGGACCCACAAGAAATTGTATTATCAGCACTTAGCATAGTTTCGTAAAATAAGGCTCTTCCTAAAATAAATTTATCTTGACTAATAGTGTTTACACTAAATGTATAATTAGGTTGGGGCCAACCTTGCGGAATAACCTCAACTAAATTATTGCTTGGTAATGGCGCGTTTATTTTTGGATCAACTTTACAGCCAATCATTAAAAAAATAACACAAAAATATACAACAAGTTTTTTATACATTAATCGTTATGTACATGTTTAAACCGTATCATATCTGAATAATTATCGGCAATTGTTTTTGACCTATTATTTACACTCGTAACATCATATGTTGTTCCTAAATCAATTACTGTAGGTGTTTTAAATACCTCTAACACATTTGTCTGTAAATGTATTTCGGGCGTAACGCTTGTGCTAACATTTGCAGTTGTAGTTGTAAAGTTAAAAGTAAAACTACGCTGTGCTTTAAGCGTTCCGCCGTATCCACCAATATGATATGCAAATGCATGGTTGCTATTAGCGGGTACTTTTAATGATGTACCCTCTAGTTTAAACATAATGTAACCCGTCCAGGGCCAATACATTCCATTTGCTTGATTTAAATCGCCAGTTTGGGCACCAGAAACGTTTCGTGCACTATCCACCCCCAAAACAAAACTAATAGATTTGTACGAAGCTTGGGGTACATTTATTAGACCTACCACCGAGCTTAAAGGAACGGAGTGGTCAATTAAATGATAGCTATTTGGCTCAACAAATTGTGTGTTGTCGGTATTAGTAACTACAATGTTTGAAATATAATATTGTAACAACGACACCTTAAAAGTATCTGCATTTTGGTTTATATAATTTGTGCCAAATTGTAAACCCATTGTATCTATTACGTTTTCAAACTCAATGTTTAACTTACCATACGTTACTGTCGACGGTGTTAGCTCGGGAAGCACTGTTTTTTTATCTTTTTTACAAGATATAAAGCCTACCAATAAGGTTATTGATAAAATTTTTGATATATTTTTCATAATAAAATTTTAATAAATATAGTGATTTTTTGCCATAATAGCAGGCATTACAGCATTATTTAACAAAATAATAACCAAAAGCATTAAAAAATGTTTTAGGTTAATTTTATTCCTATAAAAAAATTAAATACAGGGCGGTTTGTTAATTTTAAAAAAAGTACCCGCACTTTCTTTTTGCAGGTAAATGGAATTAATACTACAAATTTGTTTTTTAAAATTAACCAATTTAAGCGAATGGCACAGGGCCTCTTCCGTTTTTCCAATTTTTAATATAGGTGTATTGTTTTTGGCTGCTGAGCTTGTCGAAGCATCTTCTTTTTCAGTTACATTCATCAATTCCTTTTCCATAGCACACTTACCATGGCAACACGATTCAGGTTCTGCTTTTTTTTCGCACAACACCTCGGCATAGTATTTTTGATTAATTATGTAATTAATACACACATGTAATTTAGCATATAAGCTAAACACTATGGCAAATAAAGCTATATGAATCAAAATTTTCAACAATATAAAATTACTAATTAATTAAATACCATTTTACAAATTTTCTTTGAATAAAAAATTAGTACTTTCGCGGCATGAACTTACTCTCGGTTAGTGGCTTATCAAAACAATACGGCACAAAAACACTTTTTAATAAAATAAACTTTGGTATTAATTATGGCGATAAAGTGGCCCTTGTTGCCAAAAATGGCAGTGGAAAAACAACCTTATTTAAAATTTTAAAAGGGCTTGAGATTGCTGATGAGGGTGAGGTTGTATTTCGTAAAAATATTTCGGTAGCATTTTTAGATCAAAATTTTACACTAAGTGAAGACCAAACCATTCAACAATTAATTGATAATGCTGATAACCCTTTTGTAAAATGTATTAAAAAATACGATGAAGCTATTCGTCTTTCAGAAACAAATCCTAACGATGCTTCGGCACAATTAATGGACGATGCCCTAACGCAAATGAATGAATTAAATGCGTGGGAATACGAAACCGAAATTAAAGAGGTTTTGTCGCGCTTAGAGTTAAATGACTTAACGCAAGTAATAAATACTCTTAGTGGTGGGCAAAAAAAACGTGTTGCTTTGGCTTTGGTTTTAATTAATAAACCAGATTTAGTAATAATGGATGAGCCTACCAATCATTTAGATATTGATATGATTGAATGGTTAGAGCACTACCTACAAAGCTCCTCGTTAAGTTTATTGTTAGTTACCCACGACCGTTATTTTTTAGATGAAGTGTGTAATAGCATTATTGAATTAGAGCGTGGTGAGTTAGTTGAATACAGGGGTGATTTTGAGTATTATTTAACTAAAAAAGCCGAACGCGAAATGATGAAAAATGCCGAAATTGATAAGGCAAAAAATTTGTATCGCCGTGAGTTAGAATGGGTGCGTAAAATGCCTAAAGCCCGCACCACTAAATCAAAAAGCAGGGTTGATGCTTTTTACGACGTAGAAGAAAAAGCAAAACAAAAACGTACCGAAAAGAAAATTGAATTAAGCGTAAAAATGGAACGTTTGGGTTCTAAAATTGTTGAATTACATAAAATAAGTAAGCACTTTGGCGATAAAAAATTAATTAATCCTTTTACTTATACCTTTATTAATGGCGAAAAAATTGGTGTGGTTGGTAAAAATGGTGCGGGGAAATCAACCTTACTAAAAATTATTTTAAACGAATTAGAAGTAGATAGTGGTAAAGTACAAACGGGCGATACCGTAGTGTTTGGCTATTATTCGCAAGGCGGAATACAATTAAATAACGATAAAAGAATATTAGAAGTTGTAAAAGATATTGCCGAGTTTATTCCATTAGCAAACGGAACAAGCCTTTCGGCATCCGCTTTATTAACCCGTTTTAATTTTCCACCCGAGGTACAACATAGTTTTGTAAGTAAATTAAGTGGGGGCGAAAAACGCCGTTTATATTTATTAACCGTGCTTGTAAAAAATCCTAATTTTTTAATTTTAGATGAGCCTACTAACGATTTAGATATTGTAACCCTACAAACCTTAGAAGAATTTTTAGATGAGTTTAAGGGTTGTGTGTTAATTGTAAGCCACGATAGGTATTTTATGGATAGATTAGTTGACCACGTTTTTGCCTTTGAGGGTGATGGCGAAATAAAAGATTATCCAGGCACATATAGTGATTACCGTGAGTGGCAACAAGAACAAAAATTAATTGGTAAAAAAAACAGCGCTAACTTAAGTGTAGTAGAGGGCAATGGTATTGCTGAGCGTAGTCGAAGCGAAAAAGAAGATACAGAGCAAAAGCCGCAAACCGTTAGTGTTGATTCTCCAAAAAAATTATCGTTTAAATTACAACACGAATTAAAAGAATTAGAAAACGAATTGCCTGCTTTAGAAGAAAAAAAGAAAAAACTAGAAATAGAGTTGGCAAGCGGTATAACAGATTATGCGCAAATACAAAAATTAAATACCGAATTAATAGCTCTTACTACTAATTTAGATGAAAAAACCCAACGCTGGTTAGAAATACAGGAAATGTAAGAAAACAACTTTTACTTGCCCAAACACAAAAAAGCCCCGCTACACTTTAGCGGGGCTTTTTTAAGGTTTAATTTTAATATACTTTAGCAACTCTACTACTAGGCTAAAGCTGACCTCGAACAATATAACTTTTTTAAGATTTTTGCATTTCGTATCAAAATCATTCCATTCACCGTTTAAAACAATACGTTAATCGGATTTTTAGAGCGTAAATAATTTAAATATTTAATTTTAGAGATTATCGATTTTTTTATGTACTCAAAATCTTTACTATTAACATTTGATTATGAACTTTTTTTAGGGCGTAAAAGTGGTACAGTTAACAAATGTTTAATTAAACCAACTAATAAATTACTTAAAATTTTAGAAAATAATAACATTATAAATGCCATCTTCTTTGTTGATACCATATACTTGTTAAAAATTAGAGAGTTATCTGAATGTAAAGCTGATTATGATAAAATTATTTCTCAATTAATTTCTATTTTACAAAACGGGCATTATATATTTCCTCATCTTCATCCCCATTGGTTAAATGCAAAATATGATAAAATAGTTAAGCAATGGGACTTGTCTGATAATAGTCTTTATCGCTTTCATAAAATCAATATAAATAAGAAGGAAGAATGTTTTAAAAATTCGATTGAATTAATACAACACGTTCAAATACTTGCTAATATCTATTATCCAATAGATGCTTACAGAGCAGGAGGGTTTTGTTTACAGCCTTTTTCAGACTTCAAACCCTTTTTTGATAAATTTAACATTCAATATGATTTTTCGGTATTAAAAGGTTTTGAAAATAAATCGATAAATACGCAATACAATTATTTAAATACTCCTAATAAACCTGTATATACCTTTAATAACGATATTACTGAAGAATGCCATTATGGTGAATATATTGAATTTTCTATTTCAAATATTATAAACAAATCCAATCTATACACTAGATTAGTTGACAAATTTTTGTGGGTTACAAAAAATAGAAGTTTAGGAGACGGGTTAAGTATAGATTCGGGGCAAATTGAGTATAAAAACACTAAAAAAATAATGGCTTCATTTGATTTAATTAAAATTTATAATCTTAGCTATTTTAAAAAATATCTTCAAAAAAACGACTATTTGCAATTCGTTTCACATCCAAAAATGTTATCTCTGCACAATTTGAAAATGCTCTCAAAATTCCTAAAATTTGCACAAAATAATTTTATTTTAATTACTGACTACAAACAAATGGCTGTAAAATATATTAGCAAAAAAAGTTTAGTAAACGCTTTGTAATTACGCGATGATAGTGCGTTGGCAATTGCGGGTGTGTTCAAAATTGCGCTTTTGAATATTATAAAACCGAAATAAATTAAAAATCAATGTCTTAGTGTTAAATTAAATCATTTAAAAAATTCATTGCAGTTTTATACGGCAATAATTTTAGAATGGAAACATTTATTAAAACCAAATAAGTACATGCATTTAACACGCCTTACATTTTGCACCGCTAAAATTTCAATTGAGCTCCGACTTGTTAAAGTTGTTTAAGTTCTTTCATTCTGGGCGACACAAAAAATAAAAAAACACAAATTAAGCTATTCATCACACAAACTGGCTTACAGCCATGCAAAGCATTGAGCAAGTTAGTGCGAAGGCTAAACATTTAAAGAAAGAGGAAAACATTTTAAATACCATAAATAAACCCTAAATTTACCTTAAACATTTTGTTAAATGATTGAAGTAAAACACATACAACAAATTGAAGAGGCTTTAAACACCGCTGACTATAGTTTACTAACTCGTCGTTGTTTAGATATTTGTAAAGATTATAAGGTAGATAGCGCTATTGAAACACAGGCTTTTGATTTACGTAAACAATTTTTAAATGCCAATAGCGATACCGTTTTAAACGAAACAGATTTTATTACAAAAGCAAAAACGTTAATAGATATTATTAAAAATAGCACCATAGCGTTAGAAAGCAATCGCGCCTTAGCTAATAATATTGTGTTTAGTGCCAACCAAATTTCTAAACAATTTTATAAAGGCAAATCTCCATTTAAATTATACCCCGTTTCATTTGAACTACGACTGGGCGAAATAACAGGTGTAGTAGGCGAAAACGGAAATGGTAAAACCACCTTATTGCGTATGGTGGCTGGTTTATTGAGTATAAACTCTGGCTCTATTGAATACCCCGCCTTAAACAACGAGCCTAATAATTATTACGATGCTAAAAATAAATTTGCGTTTATACCACAACGTATTAGTAAATGGCATGGCACCTTAATGGAAAATTTAATGTTTTTTGCTGCTATTCACAACATTAAAGGCGCAGAAAATTACCGACAAATAGAGTACATATTATTTAGATTAGGCTTAGATAAATTTAGAGATTTAACTTGGAACGAGATTAGTAGTGGTTACCGCATGCGTTTTGAATTAGCTAAAATGTTGCTGTGGCGCCCACATTTGTTAATACTAGACGAGCCTTTGGCTAATTTAGATATAAATGCACAACAGTTGTTTTTACAAGATTTAAAGTTTTTTTCTCAATCCCAAAGTTACCCGCTGTCTATCATTTTTAGTTCACAACAATTACATGAGGTAGAGCGAGTGGCTGATAATATTATTTTTATCCGTCAGGGCAAAACAATTTATAACGGCAAACAAATAGAGTTTGGTATTAATCGCGAGGTAAACAGTTTTGAGGTTGCGGGAAGTTTTTCCTTACACGATTTACAAAGCTGCTTACAAACAATACCAAACTGTAAAATAGAAGATGCTGGAACTGCACTAATAATAAATGTTAGCAAAGAGTATCAATGGTTTAGTATAGTTGAGTTAGTAAACAAACACAAATTACAATTAAATTATTTTAGAGATATAAGTCAGAGTACTCGTCAGTTATTTCATAAAGATATATAGTTATGTTTAAAAAAATTGCGCCAAAGTTTTTAAGGCAAATAGATGAATACTTATTAGCAAACTATCCTATGTTATGGATTAGTAAAATACATTATGTAATTTGGTTTGGCTTTT
Organism: Bacteroidota bacterium; assembly: GCA_025363015.1. Classification (GTDB taxonomy): domain Bacteria; phylum Bacteroidota; class Bacteroidia; order B-17B0; family Aurantibacillaceae; genus Aurantibacillus. Next base: position 39,244 of record JANYEQ010000020.1, on the reverse strand, counting down.
TATTGTATTTATTTTCGGGTCTGTTAGGTTACGCAATGCCCATTAACCTCACAAGCACAACCGATTCGGGGCTTTGGTATGTATTATTAACTATTTTATCATTTGTACTATCGTGGTTTTGGGCTTACCGTTATTTAATTTTTAATAAAGAAAAAAATTATGGTAACTTAAATATTACCGATGAATATAAAAATTTTGGATTAGTGTTTTTGTGTGTTTTAATTTTTATTTGTGTAGCCTTTCCATTTGTAATTAGCAATACTAAAAAGTTAGCCAATTTATATACTACCGATGAGCTAATTAAAGATATAAATACATTAAATGCCTTAGAACCCTATGTTCCAACTACCTATTACTCTTACGAAAACAGTTACGACACCACCAAAAAAGAAACCTTTTTTAATATTAGAAAATTTAATAATAATTATAGTTATACGCCCTACTATATGCTAAACGATAGTGCTCGTTTTGGATATAGCGAGCGCTATACCAATAAAGGAAAAGAGTATTTGCCTTGTAAAAGTGTAGAGGAAGTAAAACAAAAAATAGCACAACATATTGCTATTTGTAAAAAATATACGGTTTACTCTAATTTAAACGTAAACAAATTAGCCCAAACTTATTTTAATGCGTATGCTATAGGCTGGGTAAGCTCTAATGCTATAGATACAGGAAATGATTATTATAAAGAAGAAGTTCGTATTGCATTTAGAAACATTTATGAAGCTAAATTTGAACCCTTATTTATTTGGCGAAGTGATTTTTTATGGGTTATTTTTTATATTACCATTACATTAACACTAATGCTTGTGTTGTTTAAACTAAACAATTGGCGTCAATTTTTAATTACTGCTATTATATTAGCATTATATCCATTAATGGCATTTATTGTTACGCAAATAATGTCGTATTCTAATCGTGATGCGGCTTTTGATTGGTTTGTGTTTTTTCTGTATGGCGCAGCCATACTTAGTTTGTTTTTAGCAGCAAAACAAAAACAGCAATTTGTACCTATTTACAATATCTTTAATCAAGTGTTTTATTTGTTGTTATTGTTTATACCAATGTTAATAGTGTATTATTTATATAAACACACTAGTATTTTTATGTACAATTATTCCTACGATTATGCTTCGGTTACATCGGCTATAAACCAAGAAGCCATGCTTGATAGTGGGGAAAAAATTACTGCTGCTTATTCTTGGCACTATTACTACGACCAATGGTTACGCAATTATTGGCAAAAAGAATACAGCAAATGGTTTAATGTTGCAAAATATGGTGCCATACTCATTTTAGTAGCGGGTTTACCTCTGATGAAAAAGCTGTTTGTTAAACAAATGGCTTTGCCCAAAAAGAGTTAAAATACATTGCGCTAATTTTTTGCATAAAAAAAGTTGAGTAATCACTCAACTTTTTTTATACCTTTTTGTTATTTTTTAATCTACTAAATTATACGCTTTTTTTACGTCTTCATAATTCTTAATATTAACGTTTGGAATTATTTTGGCAGGCGGTATTACTACTATTTTAAATTGTTGTCCACCTGGATTACTTGGGGCAGCTCCAGTAGATAATGAAACCGATAGAAGTACTTGACCTACTTTGTAAGAATAATTATATTGAACTATACTGTAAGAAAATGGTAATGCACCCCATTCGGTCGATGTTCCGTCGCCTATAAATACTTGAATAGTGCCACCATTTAAAACCGAAGAATTAATAGCCGTAACATTAATTGCAGAAGTATAAGAATTTGAGCCATCTAATCCCCAACTTGCATTATTAGTTGTGACTGTAAAAGATTGGACATTTGCACTTCCATTAGTTCCTGCTGTTCCTTGTGACCCTGCAGGGCCTGTATCCCCTTTTTTGCAGGAGCTTAAGCCTAAAATTAGTGTTAATACCACCGCTGTGGTAATTGTTTTAATTGTTTTTTTCATTTTTATGTTTTTTAGGGGGTTTGTAATTAGTACAAAAGTATACTATAATTTTATTTAAGCAAACAAAATTATCTTTTAGTAAATTATAGAATTTGCTTTTTGCATAAAAATATTTACAAATGCATACAGGCAAAAAAATTAAATTACTGCGTAACATAAAAAACATTACACAAGAAGACCTGGCCGAAAAAATAAATAAGACCCGTGCCTTGGTTTCACACATTGAAAAAACAGGCAAGGTAAACCATTATACTTTATTAAATATTTTAAAAGTTTTTAAAATTAATGAGGCAGAGTTTGAAACTTTTAATGAAGAAAAAGCAGTTAAAAAAACTCCCGCGGAATATGAATTAAAAGTTGAAACAAACATTTTAAACGATAAGGTCGAATATTATCAAAACGAAAATAAATTGTTACGTGAAATTATCGAAAGTCAAAAAGAGCTAATTAAAAACCTTAAAGTAAAAAACAAATAACGTCCCTAAAGGCTCTTACTTCCCTTTCGCCCCTTAAAGCCTTCTAAACAAATCCTTAATGTAATCTAAGGTGGCAATCTCTTTATAATTATCGCCAAAGGCATGATTCCACATAAACGGTAAATTATAACTAACAGTAGCCATGGCGGTAATGGTTTCTTCGCTCCAACTTTTACTTAAATTTTGTGGTAAAACAATGTTGTGTTTTTTTATCATTTGCATAAACTCACTATGACCTTTTAAATAAATATCGCCCAAATGCTGAAAAATAATACAATTGGCCAAACAATGGCGTGTGCCTAAAATTTTACTTAAGCCATAACTTATCGCATGGCAAGCACCTACTTCACTATATGTTAAACTTAAACCGCCCATTAGCGAAGCCACCATTAGCTTATCGTTATTTTCGGGCGTTTGTCCAGCGTTTTCTCCTAAATAAATTTCTCGGCATAATTTTAGCGATTGTTCGCCGTAGGCTAAGCTAAAAGCGTTATTTCTAATGCCTGTTTCGCTTTCAATACAATGTATATATGTATCCATTCCCGTATAAAACCACCAATCTGTTGGTACGCTTGCTATTAACTCAGGGTCTAATATTACTTGATTAAAAACAGTATAATCGCATTTTAAACCTAATTTTTTTTCGGGGCCCGTAAGTACTGCTGTCATTGATACTTCGGCGCCCGTGCCGCTAATTGTAGGTACACCTAAATGATACACTCCTGGCTTTTTTATTAAATTTAACCCTTGGTAAAGTGTGGATGAACCCTCGTTGGTAAGCATTAGGGATAAAGCTTTTGCTATATCCATAATGCTTCCACCACCAATACCAATTACACCGCTCGGAATTCCTTTTTTTAAAATAATTTCATCACGCAAAGCATCTATTTGCTCAGTTGTAGGCTCGTGTGGATCTACATCAATAAAATAAATTAAATCTTCGGGCAGGTTTTGCATTTTATTTGGTAACTCCTTTCCTTTAAAATAATTATCTATTACATACACAAAATAATTGTTATTTTCTTTTCTAATAGGTAAAACAGTCTGGGCTAATTGCGAAAAAGAACCTCTCCCATAAGTTACTTTATCTATATTTTTAAAATTTTTATGCAACATACTTTTTTTGTTTAAACGTTTAAAAGTATAAATAATAAATTATTTTACTACCTTTATTTTATGAAGACTTTTAATAAAAAATTTATAATTAGTTTATTTTGTTTAACAAGTATAATTAGCCAAGCCCAAACGGGTGTAGTGCATTTAGATAGCATTACAAGTGGGAGTATAAAACGAAAATTTAGAGTGTATGTACCCGCTAGTTACAATGCTAGTATAGCTGTGCCTTTAGTTTTTAATTTACATGGCTATACATCAAATGCTTTTCAACAAGAGGCATATACAAATTTTATGCCTATTGCTGATACGGCTAACTTTATTGTTGTATGCCCCGATGGCACCTCTCAATCTGGTAACCAATACTGGAATGCGGGCTTTGGGCCAGGCGTAAACGATGTATTGTTTATTAGTAATTTAATTGATTCTATAAAAGCAAATTATAACATTGATAATAATTGTATTTATAGTTGTGGTATGAGTAATGGAGGTATTATGAGTTATTATTTAGCGTGTAATTTACCTAATAGAATCGCCGCCATTGCGTCGGTTACGGGCGACATGTTAAAAACTTGGTTTACGTGCAGCCCCTCTCCTCGTGCTTTTCCAATAATGGAAATACACGGCACAGCAGATGCTACAGTGCCCTATGCTGGTGATGCCACCTTTGCGCCTATTGATAGTGTTATAAAAAAATGGCGTATGTATAATAATTGCAACCCCAGCCCCATCACTTATTCGGTGCCCAACATTAATATGTCAGATGGTAGTACAGCAGTAAATTATAAATATACTGGTGGCACAAATGGCAGTAGTGTTGAGTTATACAAAGTGTTTGGTGGCTCGCACTCATGGCCTGGTGCTTATCCTTTTATTGCAAACACCAACGAAGATTTTAGTGCAAGTGTTGAAATTTGGCGATTTTTTAGAAAATATAAGCTTAACCAATTTATACCCAACGTTGGTATTAATGAATTAAAAAACAATGGTACTCATTTGAATGTTTACCCTAATCCCGCTAACGATTTTTTAACTGTAGTTTCTTTAGGGTCAACAAACACCATTATTGAAATTAAAAATAGTTTAGGGCAATTAGTTCATCAATCCTTAACTAAGGATGAACAAGCAACCATTAACATTCAACAATTAAAAAGTGGCATTTATTTTTTATCTATAAAAACAGATAAAGGCATTATAAGCCAAAAATTTGTAAAGGAGGGGTAGTTAAAACTCAAACTTATACCCTACGCCTTTTACGGTTTTAAAATAATCGTCGCCAATTTTTTCGCGTAACTTACGTATGTGAACATCTATCGTTCTGTCTCCCACAACAACCTCATCGCCCCATACTTTTTCTAAAATGTATTCGCGTGTAAAAACCTTGCCGGGCTTGCTACTTAATAAGGCAAATAGCCTAAATTCTTTTTTTGGTAAAGCTATTTCTAAATCGCCTTTAAACACCACGTGTTTATCCTTATCAATTCTAATATTGCCAAATTGTACGTTAGCATCTGTTTCTGCATTTGTTTGTAGGCGGCGCAACAAGGCTTTTACTCTACTAATAAACACTCGAGGCTTTATTGGTTTGGTAATGTAATCATCAGCACCTACTTCAAAACCCGCAATTTGTGTATAATCTTCGCTTCGAGCTGTTAAAAATGCAATTAAAACCTCTTGTAAACCTTTTTGTTCTCTAATTTCTCTACACGTTTCAATGCCATCCATATCTGGCATCATTACATCTAATACTATTAAGTGTGGCACTTCTTTTTTAGCAATAGCAACAGCGTCTTTTCCGTTATTGGCAGTTAAAATTTCGTAGCCTTCTTTTTTTAAGTTGTAACCCAAAAACTCTATAATGTCTGGCTCGTCATCAACTAAAAGTATTTTAAAATTTTGATTGCTCATAAATGGAATTAGATATTGATACAAAGTTATACATTCATTACTATTTTTAAAGTTAATTAATTATTAAATAATTAAGGGTTTTGTAGTATTTAATTAAGGTTTTGGTAACATCAACTTTAAGTAACAGTAATTTACAATGCTTTTTTTTGTGTAAATATTTAATGTATGCATAGTAAATTATTATTAGTTTTAATCGTTTTTTTATCCATTTTTACAAAAGCCCAAACGGGCAAAATTTCGGGTACTATTTTAGATTCAAAAACAGGCGAAACCCTTCCCGGGGCAACGGTTTTAATTGATGGTACTACCAAAGGTGCAAGTGCTGATTTTGATGGTAAGTTTTCGATTAACAACGTAACCATAGGAAAAGTAACGCTAGTAGTTAATTATATTTCGTATAACAGTAAAAAAATTACGAATGTAAATGTACAAGCAAACGATGTTACCAACATTAATGTATTGTTAGACCCCTCAACTTCACAAGATTTAACCGAAGTAGAGGTTGTAGTAACTTTAAATAAAGAAAATAACACCGCCTTGGTGTTACAACAAAAAAATAACGCCAGTGTTAGCGATGGTATTAGTGCCGAAACCATTAAACGCACACCCGATAGAAATACCGCTGATGTTTTAAAACGTATAAGTGGTGTAACCATTCAAGACGATAAATTTGTAATTATTAGGGGTTTAAACGAGCGCTACAACGCCTCTTACTTAAATGGATCGCCGCTACCAAGCACCGAACCTGATAAAAAGGCTTTTGCTTTTGATTTATTTCCAAGTAACATGCTTGATAATATTGTAATTAATAAAACCGCCACGCCCGATATGCCTGGCGAGTTTGCTGGAGGCATTGTACAAATTAATACAAAAAGTATTCCCGAAAAAAATTTTATTTCTTTTAATGCTGGTGCGGGCTATAACACAGTAACCACTAACAAAGCAAAAATAATTTATGATGGTGGCAAATACGATAGATTTGGTTTTGACGATGGTAGCCGAAACCTCCCTAGCCAAATACCAAGCCTTGATGAAAAAGCCAGTTGGATTGCGAATAAAGATCAAGCGCGTGTGGCCACTTATTTTAAAAACGATTGGGCATACCGCCAATCTAAGTTTTCGCCAAATACCACTGCACAGTTTGCAACAGGTTATAATTTTAAATTAAAAGAACGCGATTTTTTTGGTGTTATTTTTAGCTTAGGTTATAACTCTACCCAATTACTTTACGGCCTAAATAGAAATGAATACGAACAGCAAAGTAATTATAGTAATCAAAGTAAAAGTGGTAGCACCATTTACCAAACTCAAACATCAACAGGTGCTTTACTTAACTTAGCCTGTAAAATAGATGGTAACAACACCATTAGCTTTAAAAATATGTTAACTGGCGCTGCTGATAATAAATTTATACATGCCGATAATATAAATTACCTTGATGCTCCAGATGTAAGAAACCGAATAAACACACGCTATTTTACTGCTAATCGAATTTTTTCGTCGCAACTAAATGGCGATCATCTTATTACAAAGCCAAAAATTAAAATAGGTTGGAATGCTGGTATTAGTACCATTCAACGCTCCGTGCCTAATTTTCGCTCTACCTCTTACTCCAAAAACATAGCCATATTAGACCCCTCAGATCCGCACCCAAAAGATACTGTTTACATGGCTGATATTGCCAGTGGGCAAGGCGCGGGGCCTAATTATGCTGGGTATAGAGTGTATTCTAAGTTAAACGAAAAAATTCAAAACTTAAAATTTGATATATCGCGTCCATTTAAACTAAACGAAAATTTTAAAATAGATGCAAAAATTGGGGCCTTGTATCAAGATAGAATTCGTGAATACAGCATTAGGCAATTTGGTTTAAATCAGTACTCGGCTGGTGGAACGCCTGGTAATCCTGGCTACATTGCTAAAGACGATAGTTTATTATACTTACCCGAAGATTTAATATTTTCGGCACAAAACATGAGTGTAACGCCACTTGGCACGGGTGGTTTTAAAGCTAGCGAAATAACACATGCCGATGATAACTACAAAGCCTTATCAAAACTATTAGCTTATTTTTCTATGGCCGAATTTAAATTTAAAGATAAAATACGATTAATTGGCGGTATTAGATACGAAAGCTATACTCAACAGGTAAATGTAAAATATGGCAAAATAGATTCTACCATTGTAAAAAGTACTATTAATGATTATTTACCATCGGTTAATTTAATTTATAACATTAACGAAAAACTTGGTATTAGGTTGGCTTATTACAAAACCTTAAATCGAGCTGAGTTTAGAGAGTTGGCTGTTACCAATTGGTACGACCCAGAAACAAAACTATCTACTGCTGGCAATGCTGCACTTACACGTTGTTATATACAAAATTACGATGCCCGTTTTGAAGTTTACCCAGGGCGAGGGCAATTATTTACCGTATCGGGTTTTTATAAATACTTTAATACGCCTATTGAGCGTTATATGTTATCTGGTAACGAAAGTCAAATTTATTACCGCAACGCTAACTTTGGGCACGTAATTGGTGGCGAACTAGAGTACCGCGTAAATGTTGGTGCCGTTTTAAAAACCGACTCTATTAAGTTTTTAAACAACCTAAGCTTGTTTTCAAATTTAGCACTTATAAAATCTGAAGTAGATGTAAAGGGGCTTAATAGTGCTGTGCCTAATACTCGCACCATGCAAGGTCAAGCACCATATATAATTAATACTGGTATTTCTTATATAGATAATGATAACGGATTTAGTGTAACTGGTATGCTTAACAGGGTTGGCGAAAGAATTTGGCTTGTAGGGAATGAGATTGATGGGAATCGTTGGGAAAAAGCCCGAACCGTAGTTGATTTACAACTAACAAAATCGTTTTTTAAAAATAAATTAGAATTACGCCTTAACGTAAAAGACCTTTTACATAACGATTATATTATTTATTATAAAGGCGACGAAAAAAGAAAAAGTAATGTGTACGACCCTAAAAAAGATTATGTAAATTTTATACGTAACTATGGTTCGGTTTACTCATTTATTATTAGTTATAGGTTTTAATATACACTTAACACAAAGATTGCTTTAAATTAATTTTTAGTTAATAATTTCCAAACAAAACTGTATCACATTTGCACAAACAATTAAAAAACAAAAAAACAAAATGAAAAATTTTTTACTATCAGCTTTAACGGCTTTTACGCTAACAACAGCAGTTGCACAAACTCCATTTTTTGTGCCTACAAGCTACCGTGGTGCTTTTGCACCAGCACCAACACCAATGTGGACAGGCACTTGGGCTAATTGGGATCCACAAAACACTGTTTATCCAACCGTTGCAACTACAACTATTACAGGTAACGTTACAACTAACACTACTTGGTCGGGTGTTGTTTTATTATCGGCACAATGTTTTGTAAAAAACAATTCAACATTAACCATATTACCAGGTACTGTTATTTTAGGCGATAAAGCCGTAACAGGAGCGGGTTTATTTATTACTACAGGAGCACAATTAATTGCGAATGGTACAGCTACTACACCAATTGTATTTACATCTAACCAAGCACCAGGTGCACGTGGTTTAGGTGATTGGGGTGGCGTAGTGTTATTAGGTTTAGCAACAAACAATAGCCCTGCAGGTACAGGTACTTTAACAAATCCTGTTGGAACAAATTATGTTGAAGGTTTACCTGTTAGTGCCGATACACAATATGGTGGAAGTAACGATAATGATAATTCTGGTTCGCTACAATATGTACGTATTGAATTTGGAGGCTATGTTTACCAACCAAATAAAGAAATTAATGGTTTAACTTTTTGTGCAACAGGACGTGGCACAACAATTGATTATGTACAATGTTCGTTTACTAACGACGATTCGTTTGAATGGTTTGGTGGTACTGTAAATTGTAAACACTTAATTGCTTACCGTGGTTTAGATGACGATTGGGATACTGATAATGGTTTTAGTGGTAATGTACAATTTTGTTTAGGTGTACGCGATCCCAACATTTCTGATAATCCATCAATTTCTACATCTGAAGGTTTTGAATCTGATAACGACCCATCGGGCTCTACATCAACTCCATTAACTGCCGGTATTTTTAGTAACGTTACTGATATTGGCCCGTTACGTGGTGTATTAAGCGCTACTTATGCTACAGGTTTCCGTCGTGGTGCACGCATCCGTCGTAACTCAAACTTAAAAATTTATAATACTATTTTAATGGATCATGCAACCCGTGGTTTATATGTAGATGGGAACGCCTGCGAAGGAAACGCTAACAGTGGCGCTTTACGTGTAAAAAATAATATTTTTGCGGGTTATGGTGTACGTTGTATGGAAACTGGTACTTTTGGTGTTATTGCTCCAAGCGCTAATGGTTGGGTATCAAACGCCGCACAAGGTAACGATACATTAAATTCTTCAGCAAATATTTTAGTAAATCCTTACCAATATTTAACGCCAGATTATCGCCCAGTTGGTTCGGGTATTGCTGCTTCAGGAGCTAGCTTTACTGATACGCCAATTGCTGCAAACACAGGTACGGCAACGTTAATTACCGAAGTTAAAAAACAAATTGGTTATGTTGCTTTATATCCAAATCCAACAGCAAACCAAACAATATTAATGATTAACTCTAACATTAATTCAAACATCAATATTTCTATTTATGATGTTACTGGTAAATTAGTTTTAACTGTTGCTAATAACGAAACTATTTTTGAAGGTTATAACGAATTAACTATTAATACACAAAGCTTAGTAAATGGAGTTTACTTTGTAACACTAAGCACTTCTTTAGGTAAAGAAACTGTTAAGTTAATTGTAACTAAATAAACTTAATAACATTTTTTATAAAACGCCCACTACATTAGTGGGCGTTTTTTTTATGACTCAACGAAAAATTTTATTTGCACTAAAAAAAATTGAATTAGCCAAGCAACAAGGTTTTTTTGCCGAAGCACTTTTAAAAAACTACCACCTAAACCTACAACTTCTTAAATTTATTTTTGCACATTGTTCAGTAACCAAAAGTGTACATAACAAAAAAGTAAAAATAATAATAGCAGAACTAAATACTGAGCTAAACACAAACCCACGGTTAAAAGCCATTATAAGTAAAAAAAGTTTAAAAAACATTAATCATTGGATATTAAAAATAGATGTGTTTTTTAAAACGCTTAAACTAAAAGAGCCCGCAAACACAAAAGATTTGTTAGCCGAAGGCGAACTGGTTTTGGGTATTTTAAATATTTCGGCAACTAAAATTTTTTCTATCTAATCTCTTATTAAAAAAATATTTAGTCTATTATTTTCTGCTATTTATCTAAATTAACTTTAGCATAATTATTTAATTGCATTGCTAACATGCCAAAAGTCTTACTTTGCAGAGCTATGGCAACACTTTTAGACGATATTCCGTATGGCGAATTAAAAAAAGCCTACAACCATCTTGAAAAAAAAAATAAAGATTTAATTGACGGTTTGTATTACGCCGCTTTTGTACAACAAGGTCTAATGCCACAAGAAAGGCATTTTACAAAATTAGGCTATCCTTATTTTGTTTATTACAATCCATTACAAATTATTGGTGGCGATTTTTTTTGGATTGGAAATAAAGGCGACTGGGATTTAATGGCTGTTGGCGATTGTACTGGGCACGGCGTTAGTGGTGCTATGCTATCAACATTAGCCATAGGTTTTTTAAATTATTTAGTGTTTTCAAAAAAACTAAATAATGTGGGTGATATTATTAGCGAGTTAGATAAAAAATGGATAGAAACATTTAATAAAGCAGATGATGTTGAAAATGCAAATAACGATTGGCTTGAAATATCAATTATGGCTTACAATAAAAAAACAAAACAATTACAGTTTGCTGGGGCTATGGGCTCTGCACTATTAATACACGATAATGAAATTACAAAAATTTTGGGTAATTCTTATCCGGTTGGGGGTTGGCAAATTGAAAAAAATAGAGTTTACACTACTCAAAAAATAGAATTAAAAAAAAACACAAAGTTGTATTTGTATTCCGACGGATATAAAGACCAATTTGGCGGCATTAATAATAAGCGTATAGGCTCTAATAGTTTTGGTAAATTATTGCTCAGCATTTCTAAATTTAACTTAACGGTGCAGCGCGAAGAGCTTGAAAATAATTTTTTGTTATGGAAGGGCGAACATGAGCAAACCGATGATGTGTGTGTTGTGGCAATTGAGTTTTAACTATAGTAACATAATATTAAATTAACATTAAGTTGCCATATACTTAAACTTAATAAACAAACTTTACCCTGTGCTTACTGGTGGTAATAATTGTTTTAGTATTGTATTTGTTGATAATTCTATTCACAAATTATTTAAAACAATTGATGTATTAAAAAACAACTATAAAAACACTAAGGTAATTAATAACGAAGTAGAGGCAACTGATTTTTTAGAAGCAGAAAGTGTTGATGTGTTGTTTTTAAATTTAGACTTGTTACCTAATGATGCCGTTACTTATACCAAAGAATTAAAACAAAAAAAATTAGTATCAGAACCGTTTATTATTATTTATTCTGATAAACAAGATGATTTTGTGCAGGAGCTAGCCTTTAATAGTGGTGTTGATGGGTTTATTAATTTTCACTACAAGCCTGCAGTAATGCTTTTGTATTTAAAAAATTTATTAAAGCGTAAACAAAAAAAAGAACCTACCATAAACAAAAATATTATTATTGACGAAGAGCGTTATTTAATAATAAAAAATGGCGAGCAAATTCATTTACCTCGCAAAGAATTTAAAATTTTTCAACTGCTGTTTAGCTCTCCTGATAAGTTTTTTAGCAAAACCGAAATTGCTGAATGTATTTGGAAAGATGAGTCTGTATCTAAAAAACGAATTATAGATGTACACGTTTACAATATTAGGCAATTGTTTGGCAAACGCGTTATTCAGTCGCAAAAAGGTAATGGGTATAGAATAAATAAAAAATTAATTGGGTAATTTTGCTGCAAAAAAGAAACTGTTAGTAAACTTATTTAATTGCTTTCCAGCCCACAATGTCTCTTATTACTACCGATGCACAGGTTAAACCAAAGGCGGCTGGTAAATACGAAATAGTACCATAAGCCGATTTTTTATATTTACTTCCGTCTGTTTTCATAATAGAGTGTTTGGCGGGCAACTCATCACTAAAAACAGATTTTATACCTTTGTAAATATTCATATAACGCAAGCGTTTACGCACATATTGAGCCATTGGGCAAATATTAGTTTGCGAAATATCTACCACTTTTATTTTAGTAGGATCCATTTTACCACCTGCACCCATGCTACTAATTATGCGTTGGTTATTGTAATAAGCTGTTTGCAGTAAGTAAAGTTTTGGCGATATACTATCAATTGCATCAATAACATAGGTAAATTTTTGTGCCAAAAAATCTTTCATATCGTCAGGATTTTTAAACTCCTCTATTACATTTAAAGTGATGTCTGGATTAATTAATTTTATGCGTTCGCCCATTAGCATTGCTTTGTTCATGCCGTGGGTAGAACTTAGTGCTTGTAATTGGCGGTTTCGGTTGGTAGGGTCAACGGTATCGCCATCAATAATCGTCATTGTTCCTACACCGCTGCGGGCAATGGCTTCGGCGGCATAAGAGCCTACACCACCCAAACCAACAATTAAAACATGCGCATTGTTTAATTTTTCTAAGCCTTTTTGCCCCACTAATAGTGCGGTGCGTTCCATCCAACTTGTATCCATTTATTTTTTGTGTTTAAATATAGTTTCAAAATTTAATTGCAATTGTTGTTTTAAAATCTCTTCATCGATGCCAAAAAGTTCGGCGGCTTTTTTATAAATATATTTTATAGAAATATCTGCATCATCCGTTTCTAAAAAAAAGTTTTTTCGTCCAATGTTTTTTATGGCTTTTGCCGCATTGCTTTCGTAACCCAATAAGGCTTTACCAAACGAAAAATAACAACCATAATTTAACAATACATTAGCAATGTTTTCGTTATTATTAAATCCATGAATAATAACAGGAACTTTATTTTCGTTTAAATTTAAACAGTTTATTAATTCGTTAAACGCTTTTACACAGTGTATTATTAGCGGTTTGTTTACTTGATTTGCAATTTTTATCTGTTCAATAAATACAATTTGTTGTAACTCAAAATTTATGGGACTTAATTTATCAAGTCCACATTCGCCAACGGCTAAACAACGTTTTTCATTTACTTTTAATTCTATTAGGCTAAGCTGTTCTTTATAATCTTCTTTTTTTATAAACCATGGATGTAAACCATAACTGTAATGGTTGGGTTTATCGGCGCTATTTATATCCAAATTTACAAGCTCAATACTGGCATCATAAACCTGTTGATGTGTATGTATATTTATGTACAACTTATTTTTATATTATTTAAAGCAATAAAGATAAGCTTTATGTTTTTTGTTTTTGTTTTCAAAAAAATATTACCTTAAAAAGGTCTGTTTAATACTTATAGAATGAGTAAATTTACCTAGTGAAGATTTTAAAACTAATACTAGCCCCTATATGGAAACTATGGCTTGCCTTGTGGTTTGCTATTATTTTTTTAATCTTATTTCCGCTATTTTATTGGGCCTTGCGCACTAAAAAATTTGCTTTAGTTTATGTATTAAAACGTTTATGGGGCAAGGCGGGCGCCTATATTTCCTTTTTGTTTCCAGTGGTACGCTACCAAACTAAAAAATATAAATTACCACAACCTTGTGTAATTGTAGCCAACCATACCAGTTATTTAGATATTTTATTTAGCCCGTTTTATATTGACCATACCGCAGTATATATGGGAAAATACGAATTATTAAAAATACCATTATTTAAGTATTTTTTTGTGTATTTAGATATTCCTGTGAATCGAAAAAGTGTTACTGCTGCCCATAAAGCCTTTACCGATTGCGGTAAAAAATTAGACGAGGGTTTAAGTGTAGTTATTTTCCCCGAAGGCACCATTGGCGATAGTGGCAAATTACGTCCATTTAAAAATGGCGCTTTTAAATTAGCAATTGAAAAACAAGTACCTATTGTACCTGTGGTAAACTTAAATAATTGGTGGTTTTTGCAAAATGGTGGTTTTTTTAAAAGCAACGGCAGACCTGGCATACCCGATATTTTTGTAGGCGATGTAATTGAAACAAAAGGATTAACACTTGAAAATATAAACGAATTAAAAGAAAAAGTTTTTAATTTTACACAACAACATTTAAAAAATTACCATGACAAATAAAATAAATATTAAAACGGTAGATGAGGTAGCGCACTTGGCGCGATTGGAGTTTAAAACAGACGAAGAAAAAAACAAAATAGCGGGTGATATGAATCGAATGCTAGGTTTTATTGATAAGCTAAATGAATTGGATACAACGAATGTTGAACCATTAATATACATGACCAACGAAAAAAATATTTTACGTGCTGATGAGCCTAAAATAACGCTTACACAAAAAGAAGCTTTAAAAAACGCACCAAAAAAGGATAGCGATTATTTTAAAGTACCCAAGGTTATTGAGCAACAATAAAAGTATTAAATGGCTAAGCAAAAATATTATGTAGTTTGGAAAGGCCGACAAACGGGTGTTTTTAATAATTGGGAGGCTTGCCAAGCTCAAATAAAAGGTTTTGAGGGCGCTATTTATAAATCGTTTGAAACCCAAGCAATGGCGCAACGCGCTTTTAATGGGTTAAGCCACGAATACATTGGTAAAGAAATTAATAAACCCGCTTTAACACCGCCTCAATTAAAATTACTGGGCCAACCTATTTTACCAAGCGTTGTTGTAGATGGTGCTTGTAGCGGAGCAACTGGCATAGCAGAATATAAAGGCGTAGATACCGAAACCAAAAAAGTAATTTTTAAAAGTAAACCTTACCATGATGGCACTAATAACATTGTAGAATTTTTAGCCATTGTGCATGCGCTTTCGTATTGTAAAAAAAATAATATTTTACTGCCTATTTATAGCGATAGTAAAATTGCTATTAACTGGGTAAAAACAAAACAAGAAAAAACAAACCACAAACGCAGCGAAAAAAATAAAGAGTTATTTTTGTTGATGGAACGTGCTGTTAATTGGTTAACCCAAAACACCTACCCCAACAAGTTACTAAAATGGGAAACAAAGGCTTGGGGCGAAAACCCTGCCGACTTTGGTAGAAAATAAAAACTATGCTTTAAAAAAGTCGTCGTAACTAACTTCTTTAACCTCTAATTTACATTTTTGTTTTATAAGCTCAATTACTTTTTTGCTGTAAATATTTTCAAATATTTTTTGAGCTTCTTTTTCTTTACTTAATAAGTCTTTTGCTATTTTAGTAAGCTCCTCTTCTTGTGGCGTTTGTCCGTATTTAGCAAACTCACTTCTAATAAATATTTTTGCTTCTTCGGCTGCTTCGTTAGCATCTACTTTTATTTCGTTATCCTTAATTAATTTATTTTCAATTAAGCGCCATTGCATAGCCTTTGTGTAATTTGGATAATCTTTTTCTAATTCTTCTTGTGTTAATGGTTTTTCGTTTACCATCATTAACCAACGCTTTAAAAAAGCATCGGGCAACTGTAGGTTTAATTTATTTACTAAACTTGTTTCTACTTCGGTTTTTAAAAAACGGTCGGCATCGGCATTAAACATTAAGCCTAATTCGTTTCGTATTTTATCTTTAAATTCTTCTTCGGTAGTTACTACACCTTCGCCATAAACCTTATCAAATAATTCTTGGTTTAAATCGGCATCTTCTAAACGTGCAATATTTTTTACGGTTAATTGTAAATTACACGAAATGGTTTCCGCTTCTTCTTTTTCAATACCTAAACTTACACTTTTATCAATGGCCGTTTCGTAAAGTTCGTTTATGTCAATTACAATTTTATCTTCTTTTTTTACGCCTAAAATTTTTGCTTTTGCGTTAGCGTTAGTTAAACGTTCATAGCTTACGCTTGTACTTTTAAAAATACCACCCGCCTTAATAGCGCCTGTTTCATCTAACTCGTTTATATCAACAAAAACCACATCTTTTTCGCCTGCCACATCGGGGTTTACGGGTTTACCATAATTGCGGCGCACATCTTTTAAGTATTTGTTTACCAACTCATCATCAATTTTTACAGTTTTAAATGTAAAGCTGTGCTTATCATCTAAACTAATATTAAATTTTGGCGCTAAGCCAATTTGGTAAGTAAACTCAAAATTGGTTTGTTTATTAAAATCAATAGGTGTTTGGTTTTTAGGCAAAGGATTACCTAAAATTTCTATTTTATTTTCTTCAATATAATTGTAAACGCTGTCTTGTAGCATTTTATTTACTTCTTCAACTAATATTTGCGTACCGTGTTGTTTTTTTATTAATCCAATAGGCACTTTACCCGGTCTAAAACCTGGCATACTTGCTTGGCGCTGTACTTTTTTAATCGCTTCTGTTACGCGGGTATCGTAATCTACTGGCGTTACCGAAATAATAATTTCGGCATTTAAACTATCTATATCGTGTTTTGTAATGTTCATTTTTAATAAATTTTAGGAGGGCAAAAATACTAAATTTTGACGTAATAAAAGGTTAAAAAGTTAATTTTTTATTGTTATTTTGTTTACAGTTACAAAAAAAATAGTATATTTGCAGTCCTTTTTAAGTAAAATGGGTAAAAGTCCATATAAAATACAATTTGGCGGTTTACCTGTTGGAATTCATGAATTTGAGTTTGACATTAAGGATACGTTCTTTACAACTATTAAAAATAGCGAGGTAAGCCAAGCAGATATTGCAATTACAGCCGTTTTAACAAAGCAAAACAACCTGTTACAAATTAACTTTACGATTAAAGGTGTAGTTAGTGCCGAGTGTGACAGATGTTTAAAAGACTTTAACTTTCCGATACAAAGTGAGGAACGTTTAGTTATAAAACATGGCAATGTAGATGAAAGTACGGATGAAATTGCAGTAATACCAGAGGGCACAGAGGAAGTTGATTTAACACAATATATTTACGAATTTATTGTATTATCTATACCAGCGCGCCGAGTACCTTGCGAAATTGATAGTAAACTATATATTTGCGATAACGAAACTTTAAGTAAGTTAAACGAAATTAGCATAGATGGTGAGCCTAAAAACGAACCAACCAACCCAATTTGGGAACAGTTAAATAAATTAAAAAAGTATAACAAAAATTAAAACATAAGAAACCATGCCAAATCCAAAACGAAAACTATCGCGCTCACGCCAAGGCTCTCGTCGCTCAACGTATAAAGCACCCTCAATGACAATTTCTAAAGACAGTACAACTGGCGAAGCGCATTTAATGCACCGCGCACATTGGTTTGAAGGAAAATTATATTACAAGGGGCAAATTGTAATGGAAAAAGCTGTAAAAGCTTAAAAAACATTTTATTTTATTTAAAAGAGCAAACTTTATATACAAGTTTGCTTTTTTGGTTTAAGGTAGTTTATTAAAAAACAAATTTTTTAATACCCCAAAATCTTCAACATGCTTTTATAACTTTGCTCTTTGGCAAAAAGGCGAGTTGAAATTTCTCCATCTGCATCCTTATCAATTAAAACATGTTTTGGTGCTGGAATTAAGCAGTGTTGCGTGCCTCCATATCCACTCAAGGCCTCTTGATAAGCACCTGTATGAAAAAACCCAATGTATTGAACTTCTTTTTGATTTTTTTCAATTTTTGGTAAAAACACTTGGTTAGTATGAGCTTCGGCGTTATAATAATCCATGCTGTCGCAAGTCATTCCGCCTAAATTTGTTGGTACATAGGGCTTGTCCCAATTATTAATGGCTAATAAAATAAACCGTTGGTTAATGCCCCAAGTATCGGGTAGTGTTGTAATAAAGCTACTATCTATAAAATACCAAGTCTCTCGGTCGTTTTGTTGCTTTTGGTCAACGACAGAATATAAGGTTGCGCCGCTTTCGCCTACTGTGTAGGATCCAAATTCGGTAAAAATATTAGGTTCTGGTATTTCGTTTTGTTCGCAAAACGATTTTATTTGCGATACAATTTCTTCAATCATGTATTCGTACTCGTATTCAAAGGCAAGTGAATTACGAATGGGCATTCCTCCTCCAATGTTTAACGAATCTAAAGTTGGGCACACTTCGCGCAATTCTTTATAAATCTGTAGGCATTTGTTTAACTCTGTCCAATAATAAATCGTGTCTTTTATACCTGTGTTTATAAAAAAATGTAGCAATTTTAAATTAAACCTTGGGTTTGGTTTTATTTTATCGGTATAAAGGCCCATTATTTCACTGCTACGCACACCTAAACGGGATGAATAAAATAAAAACGAGGGTTCTTCTTCGGTACTTATGCGTATTCCTAAATTTACTTTATCAACCTTTACGTGTTTTTTGTAGTAATCTATTTCATCTAAATGGTCTAAAACAGGCATTACATTAAAGCCATCGTTAATTAATTCGCAAATGTTTTGCTTATATAGGTCGCGTTTATAACCATTACAAATAATATATGTATCTTTGGTTAGTGCCTTTTTTTGGTATTGTTCTTTGAGAATTTGTATGTCAAACGCACTCGATGTTTCGATATGAGTTTCGTTTTTTAGTACTTCATCTAAAACAAAACTAAAATGCGAACTTTTGGTGCAATAGCAGTAAAAATACTTGGCTTTATAGTCAACTTTTGCCATTGCTACGTTAAATTGTCGTTTTGCCTTTTGTATTTGCGAGCCAATTTTAGGAAGGTATGAAATACGAAGCGGCGTACCGTATTGCTTAATAATATCCATTAAAGCAATATCGTTAAAGTACAATTCATCGTCTTTTACATCAAAACCTTCTTGTGGGAAGTTAAACGTTTGGTGAATTAAGTTTGAGTACGAATGATTCATAATTACAATTGTAAGTGAGTTACTTGTGTTGTTTTATACAAATGTAAGTAATTTACTTTGCTTTATTTAGGTACATATTATTAAATTATTATTAAGAAAGAGAGTTGATATGATTAAACCAATTAAAATTATTGAAGTAAAAAGTGAAATAGGTGCTGGTACTCGCGGAAGCAGTATGGGCGTAGATGCCATTAAAATTGCGGCTTTAGATTTTGGAAGCGCTTTTTTTAAACGCTACAAATCGGTTGAAATACCTAACGAAAACAACCTTTTGTTAGAACCAGTAGTGCACGATTATGCCAAACGCATTAAAGGAATTTTTAACCTAAACGACCGTATTGCCAAAGAAATTCAAAAAACATTGAAGGCAGAACAGGTTCCAATTGTATTAGCTGGCGATCATAGTTCGGCACTTGGAACTATAAGTGGCATTAGAATGGCGTACCCCCAAAAGCGACTTGGTGTAATTTGGATTGATGCCCATGCCGACTTGCACAGCCCCTACACTACCCCAAGTGGTAATATGCATGGCATGCCCTTGGCCTGTGTTTTAGGAGAAGATAATAAAGAAAGACAGCAAAACAAACCCGATGATGAAACGGTTGAATATTGGGAAAAACTAAAAAATTTAGGGGGTGTTTGTCCTAAAATTAATTATAGCGATTTGGTTTTTATTGCTTTACGCGATGTAGAACCACAAGAAGAGTTTTTAATAAAGAAAAATAAAGTTCGTGTCATAAATTTGCAAGAAATACGCAAAAAAGCGGTTGAGCGTGTAGCGATTGATAGTTTAAATTACTTAGACCATTGTGATTTAATTTACGTAAGTTTTGATGTAGATAGTATGGATAGCCGTATTAGTAGCGGAACCGGAACACCTGTGCCAAACGGTATTACCGAAAAAGAAGCAGGAAATTTAGTTTATTACATTATGCGCAGTAAAAAAATTGTGTGTTTTGAAATGGTAGAAATTAACCCCACCCTAGATAAAGAAAATTTAATGGCAGAAAACGCCTTTGAAATTTTACAAAAAACAACCAATCAGTTGAGTAACGATTTTTAATTTATTACCACTTTTTTTACAAGGCTTGTATTGTTTAACGAAGTTATTGTTAAAAAATACAAGCCTTTTTGCATTTGAGAAATATCAATGGAGTTGTTAATCATTTTTGCCTCGCAATTTTGTCCTAAATAGTTTGAGAGCGAAACTGTTTTAAATGGTATATTAGAGCTAATATTTAATAAATCTCTAGCTGGGTTTGGATAAATAAAAATTTTACTGGCGAACTCTAATTCATCAACTCCAGCGCTAGTACAGTTTAATTTATTTATATAATCCCACAATACATTATCAAATGCCGAAGCTGCCAAATTAAAGCCTCCAGCAGTATTGCCTTGGCGAATAACAACTAGTTTTTGACTTGGAACAACGTATATCTTTTGATCGTTTTTTCCTAAAGCAGCAAACATATCCATTGGGGCGTTGGGCATTAACGTGCCCGGAAATACAATTTGAGAGCCTGGAGTCATAAAATCTACTTTACCGTTTAACCACCATAAATAGCCATATGCCCTGTTTAAGCTTTGAGAGGAGTTTATCATCTCTTTAAAATATAAAGAATCTTTCATAATAGTATCATTAGCCCAAATACCCTTATTTAAAACTAATAAACCAAACCGAGCCATATCTCTTGCTTTGCTGTAATATACTTGTTGGTACCAGGTTCCGCTCATTCCGGTTTGCGCTTCTATCCAATTATTTGTTACCACATTATAATTCATGGCGGCAGATGTGCTAATAACATCTTGCACCTTTTTATAAGCGCCTGTATGGTAAGCCCAACGGGTTCCGGCATTAACAGAAAAAGTTAAACATGCTTTTGCGGTATCTTCGTTGTTGCAGGGCAGTGGCGGTGCATCGTTCAGTCCACTTGTCATTTGCAATAGGTTTTTTACGGTAATTAAATCTTCTTTTGCTAATGGTGCGCTTGTCCAGCCAGTACCAATATATTGCGACACCTTGTTGTAAATAGCGATGTAGCCTTTATGTTGTGCTATACCCGCTAAAAAACCAGTAAGGCTTTTACTGGCCGATGCCCAATAGTGAAGCGAATCAGCGGTATACGTTCCAAAATATTTTTCTAAAACTATTTTACCGTTTTTTAAAATTATAAACGATTTGGTGTTTTTTACCTGTAGGTAATTATATAAAGAATCAATGCGAGGCTGACACCAATTAATACTTTGTGAAGAGATTGTATCCCATGTTGAGCCTGTTAATGGAGGAAAATAGAGGGTTTGTGCTTTTACAATAGAAAAACAAATAATAAATAACACTATCGAATAAAAATTTTTCATATTGTTTAGATTAACGAAAGATACTAAAGTTTAATGCCGAACAATAATAATTTTGTTTTTAAAATTAATTGTTACGTAATTTGGTTATATATTATAAAATGAAAAGTTTATTATTAAACGAAACAAAACAAGAATTTATTAACCGTATTAATAAATTAACGCCCGAAACTAAGGCTGTTTGGGGAACAATGTCAGTTGATCAAATGCTAAAACATTGCCAAATAGCTTTAGAAATAGCTGTAAATAAACGCGAAATTAAACCTAATAAATTAATTGCGTTTTTATTTGGAAAACGTATTCTTAAAAAAATAACAAGTCCTGGCGGGTTTAGTAAAAGCTTGCCAACTTTTAAAGAGGCTAAACTACCCACCACTAAAGGTTTTGCATTTGAAAAACAAGCCTTATTAAATTTAATTCCTGCGTTTGAAAAACAAAATATTACACAAAATCCACACCCCGCGTTTGGTTCTATGACGCATGAACAATGGGATATTTTACACGTTAAACACTTAGACCATCATTTAAGCCAATTTGGTGTTTAAAAAATAATGCAAAAACAAACACTACCTTTTAGTAAGCAAATAGCCTACGCCTTTGGTATGATGGGTTGGAGTATACTTGTTAATTTAATAAGTGTAATATTAGTTTATTTATACTTGCCGCCTAGCACAAGCGGTTTGCCAAAACTAATTACACAAGTAGTTGTGTTTGGGGCGTTTAATGCCATAGCTATTATTACAGCAAGTGGTAGATTAATTGATGCCCTGTATGACCCGTTTATAGCTCAGTTTAGCGATAAAAGTAAACACCCAAAAGGCCGTCGCATCCCATTAATGAAACTGGCAATTATACCCTCTTTTGTTTTTTGTTTTTTGGTTTTTTATCCTTTACAACATCACGAAAGTACTTTAAATATTGTATGGGTTGTGTTTATGCTAATTGGGTTTTATGTTTCATCTACAACCTACATTATACCCTACAATGCTTTGTTACCAGAGTTAGCGCCCACCTCTAACGATAAAATAAAACTAGCCACCTGGCAAAGTGTGGGCTATGTTTTTGGTATTGGTATTGCCTCAAATGCTTTTAGTTTGGCAAATGTGTTGCAATATAGTTTTAATATTGTAACACGACTTGCCGCCATACAATTAACCGTTTTTGTTTTGGCCTTGCTTGCCGCTGTATTTATGTTAATTACTGTTTTGGCTATTAACGAAAAAAAATACTGTGTCGGTAAGCCAAGTGCTATCCCCATGAAAAAAGCCCTAAAACAAACCCTTACTAATAAAAATTTTTTACTGTTTATTGTGGCCGATTTTAGTTACTTTATTGGTGTTACAATTATCACTTCGGGGCTTTTATATTTTGTTACTGTACTGTTGCAATTACCAGAAAGTATTGGCAATAAGCTAATGATAACTATGGTTTTGACATCGTTTTTATTTTATCCAGTAGTAAATTATTTAGCAAAAAAAGTGGGGAAAAAAATTATAGTTATTATATCATTACTATTATTATCGTTTGTTTTTTTAGGCATTTATTTTTTGGGGAAAACAACTATTAATGCCCAAGTACAAATTTATTTTTTAATTGCCTTTGCTGCAATTCCTTTAGCTTCGCTTAATATTTTGCCCAATGCAATACTTGCCGAAATTATTGAAAAAGATAGTTTAGAAACCAACGAAAACAAAGAAGCTATTTATTTTGCGGTGCGTTACTTTTTTGTAAAAATTGCTCAAACCTTTGGTATAGCTTTGTTTGCTATGTTTTTAATTTATGGGAAAGATGTGGGCAACGATTTTGGAGTACGCTTAAATGGTATTTTAGGTTTTGTACTTTGTTTTATTGCCGCTTTAATTTTTACGCGGTTTAAAGAAGAAAATAAAGTTTAGCTTATTTTTTTTAATTCGCACATATAAAATCCATCGTAACCTTGCGACGGTAAAATTGTAGTATCTTTTATAAATTCAAAATTTAAATTTGCTTTTAAAAAAACATCAACCTGTTGTTTGTTTTCTGATGGCAAAATGCTACAGGTGCTGTATATTAAGCTTCCACCTGTTTTTACCATTGTGCTATACTCTGTAATAATTTTTTGTTGTAATAATTTTGTACGCTCAATGGTTTCCGCATTTAGTTTCCATTTTGCATCTGGGTTGCGCTTTATAACGCCCAAGCCACTACAAGGCACGTCTAATAAAATTTTGTCGGCCTTGCTTTCTAAACGTTTTACTGTTTTTGAATCTTCAATAACCCGCGTTTCAATATTAAATGCTCCTGCGCGCCTAGCACGTTTTTTTAGTTCTTCTAGTTTCCAAGCCTCCACATCCATACTAATAATTTTGCCTTTGTTTTGCATTAAGGCCGCTAATTGCAAGCTTTTGCCTCCTGCTCCCGCACAAGCATCAATAACTAAATCGGTTGGTTTTGGGTTTACAAACTCACCAATTTGTTGCGAGCCGGCATCTTGAACTTCAAACCAACCTTCGGCAAAATATTTATTTTTAAAAACATTTTCGCGCTTAACAAGTTGCAAGGCATTAGTATTGTTTTGAATAAATATTGTTTCAATTTTTTCGTTAGCAAATTCTTCTTTTAATTTTTGAACTGTGGTTTTTAAAGTATTTACTCTTAAAACAACCTCAGCTTGTTGGTTCATTGCCACAGCTTCTGTTTCCCAAACATTTTTACCTAATTCGTTTTCGCCTAATTGCCAAAGCCAATCGGGGTACGATTGATAAACAGCTACTTGTGTTTTTAATCTTTCTTTTTGTTTTAAAATAAATGCGGGGTCAACATGCAGAAACTCTTGCCAGCTTGGTAATTCAATGTCTTTAAGTATTAACCATACCGCAGTTATAAACCAAAAGTTTTTTGGCGATTGCGCCAGCTCAGCATACAAACGGTAATTGCGCACAATATCATAAACAGCTTCGGCCACAAAGCGCCTATCTCTACTGCCCCACTTTGGATTTTGTTTAAATAGTTTTTCTAAGGCTTTATCGGCATATCTATTTTTTACAAAAATATCCGTTAATGTTTCGGCAATAGAGTTAACAAGGTTTTTGTAAAGTTTCATTTTTTATTAAAAAATTTAGAGCTGAAAGATAGGTGTTTTTTTGTAGTAGGTTTAACAAATCCTATTTATACATTACTTTACCACCTGCATATAGCCTTTTAAATTGCGTTTTTTTATACCGCTTACACGGGGCTCAAACACATCGCAAATATAAAAAAAGGTACCTTCGCTTACTTGTTGTTTGGTTAAAATACTTACACAATCCCATTTAAAATAAGGGTCATTTGTTTTATACACTAAATTACCCCAGCGGTCAAAAACCACTAAATCAATTTCTTTTATTTGACGTACTTTTCGAGCCTTAAAAAAATCGTTTACATCGTCGCCGTTTAGCGTTACAATGTTTGGTAATTCAAACTCTGGGCAGTTATCAATACAAAAATCTATACTTGTTGGACTCGTGTTGTCGCTCGAATCAACCGCTTGTACAGCGTAGCAACCCGAAACTAACTCTAAACCATCAGATATGTATATGGTAGATGTGGCGCCACTTAAGGTGGCGATGAGGTTATAATTATCGTCAATGGTGGGTTTATAAAACAGTAAATATTTTACAACATCGTCGCTACCATTACAAATTTGCTTTACGTTTGTCCATGTAACTTGAACTGCTCCCGTAATACAATCTGCCGTAATATTTATTGTTGGTGTACAAGGCGGCGTTAAATCTTTTGCAGTAGCACACGTTTCTTGCGAATTGTTTAATAATGGTTTTGGTATTGTAGCGTCGGAATACTGCCCTTCGCTTAAAATTTTATAGCAGTAATTACTACGGTTTACAATGTTTAATGTATCGATGTAAGTTGTTAGCGAGGTTGTGGCAACAGCTGTAAAGGTTATTTGAGTTGGGTTTTTACGATAGATGGTGTATTTATAATTATTCCATGGAGTGTTTGAATTCCACTGTAAATTTATTTTTCTATCGGCAGGGGTAGCTACTAAAAATACTGAGTTAGCGCGCTGCGAAGAGCCTATTGTAACCGTACCCGAAATAAATTCAACCACATAGTCTTTATTAATATCGGTGGTGTTTATATTGGTGTGATAGTATTCCGTATCTAATAAATAAAAATTAGTCTTGGTGGAATTAAAAATTGTAGTGTACGTACCAGTAGAGCCTGAGCGGTATTTTAAGTTAAATTGGTATGGACCTGTAAACACCGTAGTATCAAAATTGCCTGTATTGGTATAAGGTTTGTGCCACCTAACATAAATAGAACCTGTACTTACAGAGGTGCTCAACACATCTACATTTAAAATAATAGGCACATCTTTTTTTAGTTGGGCGCACACTTGAGTGCTGCCATAGCTTTGCGAACCATCGTAATAACGCGCTACCACTAAATAACTGTAATTTTGTCCCACTACTAAACCGTTACCATTATTATTATCAATAAATTGATTAATACTTGGACTTGTTTTACCAATAGAATCAAAACCCGAAGATTTAGGAATACGAAGTTCGCAGGGCCCTGGCGAGTATATACTACAAGAATTTTTTCGATAAATTATATAATTTACAATGGGGTTATTAGTAGGGCTACAGGTAGATAATTGCCAAGCTACTTTTATAGTAGAACCAATGGGTATAGCGGTTAAACTTTGAATTGGCGGAGGTACAACTCTTATTTTATAGGTTGCAAAATTTACTAAATGGTTTGGTAGGCCACTGTCTTCGGCTTTAAAAACCGTAGCATAGGGCTGAATGGCAATGTGCGAGCAATTGGTATTCCACACAAAATTTAAAACTGCTGTTGTGTTGGAGCCGCTACTTGTTACTTGTTGTGGAAATGCAATGGGTAAAGGGGCGTTGTATGCGCCTGCGTTACCACTAATTGTTATGGGCGCATTTTCATCAGAGGCAAAAATAGTTTTATTAATAATGGCTCCTGCCACTACACAGGTATCCGCAGGTACAATAAGTGTGGGTGGAGAGCTGTTAACTGGGCAAACACCAACAACTACTTGCATATCGCGCAATACGTAACCTATTTGTTGATACACGCCGTTTGTGTTTTTGCGCCACTCTCTCACAATAAAAGCAATATTGTATTCGCCCTGTGCTTGTGGCGAACACCAGGTTAATAAACCTGTAACGGCATCAATACCAAAAGCACTTGCAGGTGGAAAAAAATATCCTGTTACGGTACTGCCATCATAACCTCTAGAGGTTGTAATTTGGTAACTTAAACTATCGTGATCCACATCATAAGCACCAGGATTGTGATAAAAACATTGGTTTATGCAGCCTTTATCAATTGGAGGATTAAGTAACACAGGCGAACTATTTGCCCCCGTAAAATTATTAATAACCAATAAAGATTCGATATAAAAAGCTTGATTAATAGAGTTACTCATATTAAATACGCCGCCGTTTCTATTAGGATCGGCAGAATGTATTAAATAATTACCAGCCCCAGGATAGGTGTGAATAATTGTGTAAATATTTAATTTTACTTTATAGTTAGTGTTGTTTACTATTAAACTACCACAACCCGCTGAGCCGCAAGAGCAGGGCGAGGTTTGGGGGTCGCTATTTATTCTTGGGGCTATACCTCTGGCGCCATCGCCAAAATAAACCGTATCAACACATCTATCAGCAACAGATTGGCCATGATCGGTATATTTTGTTACGGTAATAGAATAAGTGTAAACAGGTACTGTAATACCACCAACTACTTGTGTATAGGGCGCTATGCGTTTGTATGTAATTTCGCCTGCGCGGTTATGGGTAGCAAAACCACGTGCGCAAATAAATAATAGTAGTATTAAACTTAATTTTTTCACTCGACAATAATTACATTAAAGGTAGGCTATTTAACGCCACCAGCCAAAGTTTATTGTTAAAATAGTGTTAAAATTATTTTTTTATAAAACGTTGTATTAAATAATCGGCACTTAATTTTCCAGCACCAAAACTTGTTAAAACCAATAACATTAATAAATAATATAAGGGTATTTCGTAACCATTATCGCCTGCGGCAAAACCATTGGCCCAATGTGCGGTTTTAATTGCCACCACCATGGTAATAATTAGTGGAATTGAAATAAAACGTACGCCTAACCCTAGGGCTAATAAAAACACCCCTGCCATTTCGGTAGTAGCAGCTAAGTACGCATTAAATTTTGGAGCAATAATGCCTATGCTTTCAAACCAATCGGCTACCGAGCCTATATCTTGCCATTTTATTTTTGCGGTTTCATAAAAGCCATAAGCCAACACTAAACGTAAACCTAATAAGGCAATAGATTGTCCTTTATTAGCACTGTTATTAAACTTTTCTATTAATTTTTTTATCATCATTTTATTTTTTTGTAATTATTAAATTACTACCCTTACCGTTTCAGCAGGCTAAGACAAAAAACCTAAAACAAACTCGCGTTGTTTTAAATCTTCTAAAAAAGTTAATGCGTGTTGGGTTAATAAATCAATATCATTTATTTGTAATAAGGTATTTGCTTCTTCTAAAATTATATTTAGAGTAATGCCATTAATAATATTTTCGATAATAAACACATACAACATTGATAAATCAATAAACTGCACGTTGCCTGTTTGTTTTTCGCGATAAATTAACAAAAAATAATTGCCCTTTTTTTCGTCTAAATTTTCGGTTGGCGCTGTGGTATGAACGGGGTAACTTAGTTGTATGAGTTTATGCTCTGGGTTTAATACAATAACATCTGTTAGCCAACTTCCAATTTCTTTTGTTTTTGGATAGGCTATATCTTCCATGGTGTGAACATCTAACTCCAACCATTCAAAATATAATAAATCGTTTAAAAAAGGAACGCCTAA
Organism: Bacteroidota bacterium; assembly: GCA_025363015.1. GTDB lineage: Bacteria > Bacteroidota > Bacteroidia > B-17B0 > Aurantibacillaceae > Aurantibacillus. The sequence continues at coordinate 10,665 of JANYEQ010000020.1, read as the reverse complement.
TGTTTCTTGAAGGTTTTTTTCTTTACAATAGTCATAAAATTCCAAAGGCATTCGCCACACCTGTGTTGTTTGGCATTTGTGTTCGGCAAAATAATCGTACACTAATTTTTCCCAAACATTTTGTGGTAAAAAACTATAGGTTATTGGGTAAGCGGTTTCTAACGTATCGCTGGCAATATTAAAAACAAGGCGGCGATACTGATATAAATTATCTTGTTTTATATCTATTAAATTTGGGGTGTTGCCCGTGCGACAATAGTCTGCCAAACGCGCTTGCTGCGTGTGAGTATCTTCTTTAAGCAATTGCATAATTGGTTTGCCATTTTTTTGAAACAATAGCATCTAATCTATTTATTTCGTTTTGTAATTCGCTTAATTCAGGAATATTAAAATCGCGTTCTAATAAAACGGGTACGGGTTTAATTAAATCAGAGGCGTAATCAAATAATTCAAACACGGGGTCAATAACCGCTTGGCCATGTGTATCAATTATTAATGTGTCGCTAACCTGCTCGTGACCAGCAATGTGAACATAAGCAACTTTATGTAAAGGTAGTTTTTTTATAAATTCTTTAGCGTTGTAATTATGATTAAAAGCGTTTACATATACGTTATTTACATCTAACAACATGTTACAACCGCTTTCGTTTACAATTGCTGAAATAAACTCTTCTTCTTTCATTTGTGCAGCAACAGACGTATAATAGCTTACGTTTTCTAGCACTAATGGCATTTCTAAAATATCTTGCACTTGTTTAATTCGTTGTACTATATGTTTTACGGCATCTTCTCTAAAGGGAATGGGTAACAAATCGTACAAATGTGCGTTGTCGCACTTTGAATAGCTTAAGTGTTCGCTATAAATTTTTACGTTGTAGTGTTTTAAAAATTGCTTTACTTGTTTTACAAAATTAACATCTACCTCATCGGGGCTACCAATGCTTAATGATAAGCCATGACAAGTTATGGGAAATTTTTCGGCGGCTTTATCTAATTCTTTTTTCCAATAGCCGCCCATGCCAATCCAGTTTTCGGGGGCTAATTCAATAAACGCAGGTTTTAAGTCGTTGGTGTTTAACAACTCTTCTGCAAAATCTTTACGGAAACCTATGCCAATAGAATGATTCATTGTTGTTTGTTTGTTTGTTTTCAATAGGCTTTAACTTCGCTCAGCCTGAAGTGTTGCTTTAAATGAAGTATAAGAGTGAAGTTTTATATTTTATACCTTTATTAAGCAAGTTCTTAAAACAAAAATGCCCTTCTAAAAATTTAGAAGGGCACCTTGTTAATGTTTGATTAGTGAGGTTTTGCTTCTTCTTTTTTGTGCTCACCTTTTTTCTCGCCGCATTTGCCTTCTCCGCATTTGCCATCTTTAGCTTTTTTCTCGCCGCATTTTGCGTCTTTAGCTTTTTTCTCGCCGCATTTTGCGTCTTTAGTTTTAGCATCTTTAGTTTCAGCTTTTTTCTCGCCGCAAGTAGCTTCAATAGATTTAACTAAAGAAGTACGAACTTCGCCTGCAGTGCCTAAAGCATTGTAGTTTAATAAACTTGTAGCTTTAACTGCAGATACGCTCATTAAAGCAGCTGCAATCATTGAGCAGCTAATTAATTTTGATTTGTTTTCCATGTTGTTTTGTTTTTATGTTTGGTTTGTTTAAATAAATATACGATGTGAAATGAAAAAACTTACAAGTAAAAAATAAAATTTTTATAAATTTTTTGTAATTAACTGATTTAGAGCCTGTTTCTTTTCGGGAGTTAATGTTAAATTTATGTTATTTACATTTTTAAGTATCATTTTATCAATTGTGTTTACTTGTAATACAAACCTACGGCAATATTTACAGGTTAATAAATGAAATTTTAATAAGCCTTTTTCGCTTAAGCTTAAGCCGTTGTACTTTTTTTTGGTTATAAGGTAGGTAGCGTCTTTACAACCAAACTCGAACCATTTATAGGTATGCTCTTTAATTTCTTCCATTTTATTGCTTTAACCAGTTTTTCTCTAAACATTCGCGTATTTGGAGTTTGGCTCGGTGTATAATTACCCAAAAATTAGACGAGGTTAAATTCATTTCCTTACAAATTAATTTTGCGTCTTGGTCATCCAACAAACTCATTGTGAAAACGCCGCGCCATTTGGTAGGTAATTTATCTAAGCACTTTTCTAATATGGTATAAAATTCTTTTGTTTCGGTTTGCGACTGGCCTACTTCCCACTCTTTTGGCGCTGTGCTACTTTGCCAATGCCCTAATTTTTTTGCGTCAAAAAAATGATCGTAGCTCGGGGCTTCTTCGGTGCTTAATTGTAATGGAGATTCATTACGAGTACTTGCTTTTTTATAATAATCAATAATTTTATTTTTTAAAATGCTTACTAGCCATGTTTTTTCGTTGGCAATGCCCTTGTAGGTTTCGCGGGCATTAAGGGCGCTTAAAAAGGTATCTTGCACCAAATCTTCGGCTACTTCTTGCTTGTTAACGCGGTAATACGCAACGTTGTATAAATAATCAGAGTAATTTTTAACCCATAATTGTGGGTTAAGGGTATTGCTAGTATGTGTTAGTCTTGTGCTCAAAAGTAAGGCGAATTTAAAAATAATATTTAGGATAAAATTTTTTATATTTAAAAAAATAAAAAACTATTATGAAAAAATTGTTTACACTTATTGTTTTAATGCTTGTGTTAAATATAAAGGCACAAATTGGGTCTGTTTTTCCTACTATTATTGGTATTTCTCTTGCAGATAAAAGCATGAGCTTGCCTATAAAAAATGGCAAAAAAACAATAGTGGCTATTGCTTTTAATAAAGCGGCCGAAGACGAATTAAAAAAATGGCTTAACCCCCTATATAACACATTTATTAAAAAACAAAAAGGCACTTCGAATTTTGATATGGCCGAAATTTACGATGTAAATTTTTATTTTTTACCCTTAATAAGTGGCTTTAAAAAAATTAAAGATGATTTTAAAAACAGCACCGATAAAGAGTTTTGGCAATACATAATGGATACCGACAAAACAGATATTAAATTACAACAAAAAGTATTAGAAATAAAAGATAATAAAATACCCTACTTTTTTGTGTTGGATAAGGACGGAAAAATTATAGCCATACAAAGTGGCGATTTTAAAGAAGATAAAATAGAAGCCTTGGAAGATGCGTGTGATTAGTTTTATTTTATAACACGTAATTTTGAGGTACCGCAGGGTTAAAACGCTCTTTGGTAAGGCGCAAAAAATTTTTAAATACTAACATGTTTATAAACAGTTGCTACCTGAGTTTACTACAACAAATTTAATTTTGCCATTAGTTCATCGCGGTAAGAGCCGCCAACGGGTATTGTTTTTTTCTCGTTTTCTAAAATTACGTTTTGAGAATCTATGCTTGCAATTTTATCTAAACGTGCAATAAATGAGCGGTGTACGCGCGCAAAATCAATTGTGCCTAATTTTTTTTCAATGTCCTTCATGGTGCTGTGCACGGTGTAGCGGGCGTATTGCGTATTAATGGTTACGTAATCTTTTAGGGCTTCTACAAAATAAATATCTTTTAATAAAACTTTTACTAAGCGGCTATTGGCTTTTACAAATAAAATATCTTTTGTGGTTTCGTCTTTATTTTCAACTAAAGAATATAAAAAATCGCGCTCTTTTAAAAGTTCGGCATCTTTTTTATGTTTATACACACTCATTTCAATGGTTGAGTGTAAATCAATTTCTTTAAAGGGTTTTAAAATGTAGCCATAGGGTTCGGTAATTTTTGCTTTGGCAAGCGTACCTTCATCGGCGTAAGCTGTTAAATATACTACGGGTATGTTTAGTTTTTCTTTTATTTTTTCACTTACATCAATACCCGTAAGGTCGCCCTTAATCATAATATCCATTAAAATTAAATCGGGGTTTAATTCGGTTATTTTTTCAATGGCGTCTTTGCCGTTATTAGAAATGCCTAGCACGTTGTATCCTAATTTAATTAGGCTGTTTTGAATATCTTTAGCAACAATGCTTTCGTCTTCTACTATATAAATATTTAATTTTTCCATTTTGTTTTACATTTTAAATGTAATAATTATTTTGGTTCCTGCATTATGATTTGATTCAAAATTTAATTGGCCGTCTATTTGGTCGATAAGCGTGTTTACTAATTGTAAGCCAAGTGAGGGGCTATTTTTAAAATCAATACTATCGGCAAATCCGGTACCATTATCTTTTACTTCTAAAAATACAATATTATTTTGAGTTGTTAAATTAATTGTAATGGTACCTGTTTTTTTATCAGGAAAAGCGTGTTTAATGGCATTGGTAATTAATTCGTTTACAATTAAACCTGCGGGTATTGAGGTATCGAGATTTAAAACTGTTTTTTGTAAGTTTAAAATAAGTTTTATTTTATTATCGCTAATAGCGTAAGACTGGATAATGTTTTTGGTAAGGGTTTCTATATATTCACTAAAGTTAACCGATGTAAACGATTTGTTTTGGTAAAGGCTTTCGTGAATATAAGCCATAGTTTTTATACGGTTTTGGCTCTCTTTTAAAAGGGTTAATGCATAGGTATCGTTTACGTAACTAGATTGTAAGTTTAAAATACTACTAATTACTTGCATATTATTTTTTACACGATGATGTACCTCTTTTAATAAAACTTCTTTTTCTTTTAAAGATTGTTCTATTTTTTGCTGCGATATTTTTTTATCGGTAACATCGTGTGCAATACCGCTTACCTCTACAACTTCTTTATTATTTAAAATAGGGTTTAAAAAAACTTCTAAATAAACTTTATTGCCATTTTTATCTAAAACCTCTATTTCAAAATTTGTTACAGAGCCTAAAAACGCCTTTTGATAATTGTGCTTTAATAATTCGCTATACTCTTTATCGTTACTTAAAACGCCCCGGTTGAGGCTTAGGCCAACATAGGGTTGGGTATTATAAAGATTTGCAATTAAATCGAAATAATTTTTATTAAACGAGGTTAGTTTTTGTTGTGTATCAATTGTCCAGATATAGTGGTGGCTACTATCAAAAATAGAATTTATTTTGGCGGCTTGGGTTATTAGCTTTTTTTCGTTTGTTACCCTTTCTGTTATATCGTAAGCTATAGCAGAAACTTCGGCTATTTTATTATTTGAAAATATGGGTTGTAAAAATATTTCACGGTATATTTCTTGGTTATCAATAATGCTTTTATGTAAAAAAGTTTGGGGCTTATTATTAAACACTTGTTTAAATTTTTCTGTCCAAAAACTCCATAAGTTTTTATTTTCAATTGTATCTTTTAAATAAATTATTTTTTTGTTTTGGATGTTTTTTTGAATCAGTTTAAAATAATTTTGATTGTAAGAGGTTAATATAAACTGGTCGTTTACTGTCCATATTAATTGCGAACCACTTTCAAAAACTGCATTAAGTTTTGCTGATTGGTTTATTAATTTTTGTTCGTAGATTTTAGTATCTGTAATATCGTGAGCGATACAGCTAATTTCTATTACTTTTTTTTGTTTATCAAAAATTGGGTTTATGTATACTTTTCTGTAAACAACATTATTTTTTTCATTAAAATCTTGGCGTTCAAATTCTATTTTATTGCCTTTAAATGCTTGTTTGTATTTTGGGTACCAAAAGTTGGTATAGGTTTTATTGTATATTGGGTCGATAATACTCTCGTCTATAATATCGCCTACCTTAATTTTAATATTATGTTTTTTTATAATTAGATTATAAAAATTTTTATTAAACGATGTGATTTGATTTTTTTTATTAATTGTCCAAATTAAGTGTGTTGAATTATCTAAAATAGAGGTAAGGTGGGCCGTTTTTTCGGTAAGGGTTTGTTGAATTTTTTCGCGTTGTTGAATTTCTGCCTGTAATATTTTGTTATTTTGTTCGGTTAATTCTATTTTTATTTTTTGATAGTCTTGTGCTTTTTTTTCTGAAACATTATTAATAAGCGCTAAAATACATGTTTCGTTATTATACTTAATTAGAGTGGATATAATTTCAACTTCAATTTGATTATTATCCGAATCTACTGCAATATAATTATGTGGCAAATTCATATTTTTTTGTAAATACAACTCTTGTATTCTTTCTATTATTCGTTTTCGTTGATGTTTAACAATAAAATCAGCGCCAAATTTTCCAATAATTTGTTTTGTATTTTTTAGTTTTAAAAGTTTTAATAAGTCGTTATTACAATATACACAAACACCCTTATTCATTATTAAATATGCTAAAGGCATATTATTTAATAATTGTAAATAATTATTTTTTTGAAGCTCTAACTCAATTTCTTTTTCTTTTTGTTTGGTAATGTCTCTGTATACATTTAAATAAAAAGAAATTTTTCCTTTATTATCTAATATTGGAGAAATGCTATTTTCAATCCAAACAACTTCATTGTTTTTTTTTATTGTTTTAAAAACATACGATTGACTGTTAGGTATATTTTTACGTTGGTTATTTTTTAAAATAGCATCTATTTTTTTAAACTCTACAGAATATTCTTTTATTCGTTTTGTAAAAAAATTATTATCGTTTAATAATTCGCTTGGTTTATAGCCTAATGCGTTTAAAATATTTGGACTTACATATAAATATTTTTCTGTGGGGTAATACGTATAAAACGAAATAACATCGTTACCATTTTGTGTTATTAAATCAAATTTTTGTTTAGTTTGTTCTAATAAATTTTTGGTTTCCGTAGCTTCTTTTTTTTCTTTTATCCGATTATTAATTTGAGAGAAGGTTGATTGAATTATTTTTTTATTATTAAAAGTAACCACATTAGATATTACTTCAATAAAAAAGGGTTGGTTGTTAAAATCTTTACATTCTAATTCTCTAGAGGGTAAAATTTCTCCTTTTGAAATTTTTGATATGCTTTTTTTTATTTCTTTGTGGTACGATTCTTTTATAAAATTATAAACATTAAACTGCTCTAAATTTGAAGTATGTTTTTTAGGAATTTTAAATAATTTTATTGCTATGGTATTTAAAAAATAAAATTTTTCGTTATCTAACAAAGCAATTGCAATGGGTAGTTTATTTAGTGTATTTAAATCTACAGTATTTATTTGTGGTGTATTTTGTGGCATTTTTAAAACAGAAATATAAATATACTATTTTTATTTTCGAATGGTTTGAGTTTTGTTTTCGTCTATTTTAATATTATAGGTTCGTAATCCTTCTTCGTAAGTTGGACGGATTTTATCGCCTTGCCATTTTATTTCAATATCGTTTTTATAGGTTATGGTTAAATAATTAAACCCTATTTCGTCGTAAAATTTCCAATCGCCATCTTTAGCGCCACTAATATAATTACCTGTATACATTTTTTTTCCATTAGGGTAATATACGGCATGTATACCTACTTCATCGCCATTTTGGTAACGTCCTTCAAAACGTTTTATTTTACTGGGCATATAAAAACTTTGCCACAAGCTATCGGGCTCATCGTTACTATAATTACCAATTTCTTTATAATCGGGGGTTTCATACAGCCATTTACCTTCTTTTTTATTTTCAACAAAAAGGCCTTGTAAAATAATTTTACCATTTTGATCGTAATCTTTTAATTCTCCCTCGCGCTTACCATTTACATATAATTCTTCGCGTAGTAATTGTCCACTTTCGTAATACCATTTCCAAACGCCTTGGCTACGGCCCTTTTTATCAAATTTTCCTTTTTGTTCTATTTTGCCCGATGTGTAATAAAACTCCCAATCGCCAGTTCTATTACCATCTATGTATTTTCCTTTTCCTTTAAATTCGCCAGTATTGTGGTATTCTGTCCAAATACCTTTTCTGTTTCTTACACTATCGCAAGCACCTTTTGCAACTACAGTTCCTTCTACATACTCAATACAACTATCGGGTACGGGTACATTACGACATACTAATTTATTTATATAAACCGGTACTCGGCTTGTATCATCGCGCAAAAAAATACTACTATCGCATTGCATTTTTTGTTTGTATTTATAATGGCTACCTATTGCAATACCATCGCTATAAACGCCTTCGTACTTTAAGGTCCCATCTTCATAAACTTCTTTATAAACTTCAACGTTAGCAATTTCGGGAGCTTTTAAAATACGTTTACCATTACTGTATTTTTTTGTAGAAAGTAAATTTCCTTTTACATCGTATTCTTTTACATAGCCATCTAAACTATCATCATTAAATTTTTGTTCTTTTTTTACTTCCAAATTATCATAAAATTCTTTCCAAATACCTTGTTTTTTATTAGAAGCATCGCGTTGATTTATTTTTTCAAAACTTTGTAAAATACCACTTTTATAAATTATAATTGCGGTAATAAGAGAGTCTTCGCTGTATTCGTAAGCCGTTCCATCTTGTTTGCCTTTTATGTAGGGTATAATACTTTTTGTTTTACCACTTTTATAAAAATTACGTTTTAAGCCTTCAATAATATCGTTATTATAATTTTCAGTACTAATTATTTTTTGAGACGTATCATATTGCGTTAATACACCATTTTTTTTACCTTCTTTATATGTAATTGATTTTTGAATGCGTTGTTTTTCGTCATAAAATTTCCAAATACTATCTAACTGAAAATTTTTACGATTACCTTCTATTTTTAACTTACCTGTTTTATAGTAATTTTTCCAATAACCATTGGGTTTACCATCACGCATGGTTCCTTCGCTACTTACAACACCATTATCATACAAAAATTTATTATACCCGTTTGGGTTATTTGTTTGAGATTGTAATTGATTATAAATTACAAAAAATAAAAATATTATATTCAGTTTTTTCACTTAATTATATTCTAAGATACACATTATTTATAAACCAAATTTAGCTGATAATTCCAGCATTTTTAATATTGGTAATTTTGCTTTTTTTATTAAATATTCATCCATTAATAATTCGGGTTGTTCATATTTTAATGCTATATAAATTTTTTCTAAAGTATTTAATTTCATGTAAGGGCAATCGTTACATGCACAATTATTATTTGGTGGTGCAGGTATAAATATTTTTGTAGGGCTACTTTTTTGCATTTGATGTAAAATACCTGTTTCAGTTACTACAATAAATTCATCACCATTTTCTGGCTTTTTAGTATAATTTAGTAAAGCAGTTGTACTTCCAATAAAATCGGCATGTTCTAATAAAGGTGCTTCACACTCGGGATGTGCAATTATTTTAGCCTTAGGATTTTGTATTTTTAATTTTATTAATTTTTCTAAACTAAAAATTTCATGTACCATACAACTGCCATTCCATAAAACCATATTACGCCCCGTAATTTTATTGATATAAGCTCCTAAATTCTTATCTGGTGCAAAAATTATTTTTTGATCTTTAGGGAACGACTCTACAATTTGAACAGCGTTTGTAGACGTTACAATGACATCTGAGAGCGCTTTAATATCAGCCGTACAGTTTATATAGGTTAATACAATATGATCAGGGTGTGAGGCTTTAAATGCAGAAAAAGCATCTGCTGGACAAGAATCAGCTAAAGAACAACCTGCTTTTAAATCCGGAAGTAATACTTTTGTTTTAGGATTCAAAATTTTAGCTGTTTCTGCCATAAAATGTACGCCGGCAAATAAAATGATGTCGGCAGTCGATTTTTCTGCTTGTTGAGCAAGACCTAAACTATCCCCAATATAGTCTGCAATATCCTGAATATCAGCATCTTGATAGTAGTGAGCGAGAATGATAGCGTTCTTAGTTTTCTTAAGATGCGAAATCTCTTTGAACAAATCAAGAGATGGATCAATTTTTTTTTCGAGATAACCTTTTTCTAAATTCATTATAATAATATAATATTTTTTAAAATTTTAAAATTATGTATATAGTATATAAGCTGTTAATACTGTGTAAAAATAAGCTTTTGTTTGCTTGTTTATATACTTAATTAAAGTCTATTAACATTTTTTGAACCGTGTTATTTTATCTATATGCTTGACGGTTAGTAAAGTCGATAGTAATGAACAAAATGCCGAATTATAAAAATGGTTGATAATAAAACGGCGAGTAGGCTTATTTTTATGTGTGTAAAACTGTACAAACAACTTAATAATTATGGAAAGTAAATTTTGTACTATGGTTTAAGTTGCTAAGTAAATAAGCTATTAACAAAGCATTAATTAATTACAGTTAGTTATGAACCATAACTTTAATTTTACACGGAGTAATTGTTAATAGCATGACAACCTAACTAACTGATTTTTAATAGCAGTAGTTATGAGTGTTAATTAACGTTGATTAGTAGTTATGCACAAAGTTTTGTGTGATGAAATTTTTTATGCAGGCGTGGTCATTTTAAAATTGTTATACGTAATAATTTTGTGTATCATTATAAACGTAAATATAACGTATACCTAACAAAAATTAATTGTATGAAAAAAATTATTTTATTGCTTATCTGTTTATTATCATTACAGGTTTTTTCTCAAAAACAAGATAAAAGCATCGCTTTTGATGAACCAGAGGGTTGGACCAAATTATTACAATTAAAAAACAACAATACTTTTTTTGTAGAGTATACAAAAAAAGAAGGCATCAACGTGATGTTGTTTGATGCGACTAGAAAAAAAATTAGTAACGGAAAATTGCCTTTGACTATTATTCAAGATATTGCAGACTATATTGGAGACAGTTTAGGACTCGCTCAAC
>JANYEQ010000141.1 GCA_025363015.1 Bacteroidota bacterium | reverse complement strand
TAATTGCAATACATTAATACCAGTTAATACCCCAGTGTTCTTAGATGCTCCACAGGATAGGTTTTTTAGAGTTTTAAGACTCGATACTAATCATTTATTTTTGAGTTATAAAGCCTATACAAATTGGAAATTATATAAAAGTGTTGATGGTGGAAATAATTGGCAAAAAAAACAAGATAGCACTCATGCAAATTTAATGTTTGTAGACCCAACACTATTGTTTTACGATACAATAAACGGTTCAGTAATGTTTGATTCCAATAGAGCTATTTACACAGCTAATGCATTAACAACTTATACTGTTGGCTGGTGGGTAAGTAGTTGGGGTTGGAACATTTATACAACTGGACCTGGGGTTGTTGCATATGGCGACAGCGTTGGTATATTTGGCGAAACAACTTACGGTGGGGCTTATATAACAAAAAACAGAGGAAAAACTTGGCAAAGCGCACTTGTGGGAGGTCAACCACGAGATTTTGAACTAGTAAGTAAGGATACGATTTATTATATCTCAAGCCCAACGGCTACTGGCGTTCTAGGTTTTTTTGGATATACATTTGACGGTGGCTTAAATTGGAGTTATACTACAATATCCGACCCAACTTATTTTAATAGCATTTGTGTAAAAAGCAAAAACGAAGTTTATGTAACGGCAAGAGAAGGTGCATACGCTAATGGCAATGCTGTTATTTTAAAAACCACCGATTTAGGCCAAACGTGGTCGAAATTTACAACACCATTTATAGCCGATTTACGAGATATGAAATTCTTAAACGATAGCATAGCCCTTATTTGTGGCGATAATGGTTTATTGTTTAAATGGAATACTAAAACCGCTGTGTTTGTTGGAATGAAAGAAAACAATACAAATAACGAAAGTATTAGAGTTTATCCTAACCCCGCAAATGAAACTTTGAATATAGGTTCTGGAAAATTAATTATTGAAAACGCTAAACTCGAAATAATTAATAGTTTAGGGGAAATAGTTTATCAATCAACCATTAACGGCTATTTGCCATCAATTAACATAGAAAAGCTAAACAAAGGTATTTACATAGTACAAATTAAAAACGGAACGAATAATATTGGTAGAACTAAATTTATAAAGCAATAGTATGAAAAAGTTAGTTGTATTATTTTCTTTTTTTATTGTTGGCTTTTCATACTCACAAACCACATTTACTTTAAATAGCAATTTATGTAGCGGTACTACAAAAACCTTAACCGCTAATACAGGCACTGATATTGTTTTATCTTATACTTGGTCTTCAATACCTGCCATACCTATTTTTTCTTCCTCAAATTCGTCCACAACACCTGTTAATTTTCCAACTACAGGTACATTTACGGTTTTATTAAATGTAACACTAGCAAGCGGTTCTGCTTCTTATGCAGTAGTTGTAAACGTTGCATCAACCCCAATAATTTCATTAACCCAATCAAATCCTACAACTTGCATTGCTAGTAATTACCCAAAATATTCTCACCCAGTATTTTTATCTGCAAGTGGCGGTTCTTCAACTTATACTTGGAACCCGCCTATTCTGGATATGTTTGGCGCACCAATATACAGTAACTCGGTTTATGCACGTCCAATTGTTTCTACCTGCTATACAATTAGTAGTATAGTTGGTTCTTGCACAGGTTCATCAGTAAGTTGTGTTAGTGTAATTCCTCAGTATTCATTTGCATTAAGCCCTGCAAATGGAACACTTTGTATTAATGATTCGTTGCATTTAAGCGTTACTTCCATCAGTACATTGGCTGTTTTACCAATCCAAAATTATATTTGGTACGACCCTTTACCGCTAAGCATTGCAAATCCATACTCTGCCTCAGTAACTATTTCACCCTCTATTACTTCAACTTATACCGTTGAAATATTTGATGCCCAAGCCTGTGTGTCATTGCCCAAATTAGTTAATATTACAGTCTCGGCATGTACAGGTATCCATTCAAACACATTAGATTTTAACATTTCATTTTACCCTAACCCTTTTACTAATCAGCTAACAATAAACACAAAGACAAACGAATTAAAAAAACTAACAATAATAAACCCATTAGGACAACAAGTTTACCAAGCAGAGTTTTACCAAAATAACATTACATTAGAATTGCCACAACTCCCAAGTGGGGCATACATAGCCACACTCTATTTAAACACTCATTTTAGTTTTAGAACAAAACTAGTTAAACAGTAAATTATGGAGCCTAAAGATTATTTACCAGCTGTATTAACATTATTAGCAGGTTTAATAACTATAATTGTCAACTATCTAATCTCAAAAAAATTAAGAGAGAATAATACTTATAATATTCAAACTCAATTAAAAGAAGCAAGAGAGTTAAAATTAATTGAGCTAAAAGCTTCAATTAATACTAAAAATAGGCAAGAATGGATGAACCAGTATCGAGATTGTTTATGCGAATATATATCTATATTGGCGCCCGCATTTATGAAAGTTAATACTGATGATAGCATAAAAACTATATTTTTATTAAGTAAAAAAATAGAACTTTTACTCCATCCTGAAAGAGAATTTGAGGATAGAGCTTTAGAACTTCACAACGAACTGCTTGTAATAGTTATTCTAAAAATTAATAAAAAGGAAGACGATAAGCTAGATTACGATAAAAACTTTAAACAAATATTAAATGAATTAACAACTATTTCAAGAAAAATACTAGATAAGAATTGGCAAAAAATGAATAATATTGAAAGTAAAAAATAATTATTTTGGGCGTTCGGGCGGGCTTTCCGCTACAATCTTTTGCAAAGGGCAGGCAAAAGTATTTTCGCATCAATCCCTAACGCTTGTACAAAAAAATCTAATAATTTGTTTTTCAAAATAATTGTTATACTTTTATTAAAGTTAAAATCTAAATTCATAAATCTAAAATCCCTAAAATTATGGCAGCCTATTACGAAACAGGTCATGTTAAAAACGTAGCAACCTTTTTAAAATACAATCAATTCTTAGCAACCCTTGGTGCAGCATACAACCCATCTAACACCACAATTACTCTGCCCTCGTTTACAACTTCGCAATCTTTAGGCAGTGCAAAACAAAGCGCCGTTAATACAAACAAAGAAAATTGGAAAGATGCCACCAACAACCGTACCGATGAGTTCGACCCACTTCCCTCATTTACTACACAAATTTTAGGCGCATTAAAAAGTACTCAAGCCACACAACAAACCATTGATGATTTTGCATTTTTAGTTGGTAAAATGCAAGGCTATTCAAACTCACAAAAATCAACCCAAAATAGCAAAACCGTTGCACCCTCAACAATACCAACAATCGACCCATCAAACCCAACACCAATAAACCCAACAAAATCAAACTCACAACAAAGTTTCGACCAAAAAATCGAACACTTCGAAAAAATGATTTTAATCCTACAAACCGTTCCAAGCTATACACCTAACGAAGTCAACCTACAAATCATTTCATTACAAGCAAAATTAGCCAATTTAAAACTTTTAAATAAAAATGCCGAACAAGCAAAATCCGATTTAAAAGCCGCCCTAATAGACCGTAACCTATTTTTTTACGCAAAAGATACAGGTGTTTTAGATTTAATAAAAAAATCTAAAGAATACATTAAAAGCGTGTTCGGTCCTCAAAGCCAACAATACAAAACAGCACTAACTTTTAAATTTGTACGAGTAATCCCTAAAAAGAAATCAAAATAATTTCATATTCCCTCCCCTGTTTGCTGAGCAAAGTCGCAACATGGGGAGGTTAAATGAGGTCTTTTCCCTGTAAACCGCCAATATCTCCCAGTTCTTTAATTCTATTGCCCGGCACAACAACATTATCGCTCAATATACGCTCTCTACCTCTCTGTAAATGCACTCTATTAACCTGTTTTAACAATCTATCTCTCACTAAATCAAATTGTAGGCACAGTTTTACTAATCTACTACACTGTAAATCAACCTTTATTGTACTGTAAATACAATCTATTAACCTGTTTTAACAATCTACTCGACAGTAAATCAAATCTATCAACTTGAATATAAAAAATAAACTACCAAACTAAACGTATCGACCTAAGTTTAAGCCCTCGCACGTTTGCAAACACATTTTGTCGCTTCTTTATAATGGTAATAATTTTTTGTTGGCGCAAAATAAGTTTACAAACTTCCGCCCCGCCTGTGTGTATCGACCTAAACGTAGTTTGCCGACCCTTCAACAATAACCTAAAAAAATGCCTTGCCTTTTGTTCACGACATATAATTTCAAACATTGGGGACGA
>JANYEQ010000137.1 GCA_025363015.1 Bacteroidota bacterium | reverse complement strand
GGTATTGTTTGGGCTAATATTACTAAAAATACCAAAACTGCTGTAATTACTGCTATTGCTTGGGTTGCAACTTAATACATTATCGCTAACTAGCGAGCTCGATGTATTATCTAACCAAATAGGGGCATTAAAGCCGCCACTTAATGGTGGGCGCACTGTAATATTATTAGATGCTATTACGGCTGTAGTAGTATTTATACAGTACACACCGTTTACTTTGCCTACAGTATTATTAAAAGTTACCCTATACATAGCCGTTACAGGCTTAGCAATTTCATCAACATACACATGGTAAGTAACCCTTGGCCTAAAGGCTACAAAAGGATAGGTACTGGTGTTGGTGCTAAAATTTAGGTTTATTTTATTGTTATCAAAGGCAAATAAATCGTACAAACAAGTATTAAACGTATTGTTTGTAATGTTATTTGTTACATTGTTTGTTGCACTGGCATACCATTTATTTACATCTACCGCATGGTAACTAATATTGCTAAATAAATTGTTACTTACATTTAATGTACCATTATTAGTAGCATAAACCCCTGTGTTAGAGTTTATAAAGGTATTAGTAGCCAAAGCCGAGCCTATACCAAAAACATTGCTACCCACTTGTACATTTGCAGCACTACTATAAATACCTGCTGTAATTGTAAAGGTATTATCAACCCCACCTAAATAGCTTATTGCCTGAAAATTGTTATTTATGCTATTTAATTTACTGCTGGCAGATACAATACCTATATGCAAATTATCAAAGGTGTTGGTTTTGTTGCTGTTACCAACCAAGGCTACATCGCCAACGGTAATAAAATTACCACTAGCGGTAGTGTGTTGTGCACCTAATAGTGCCACACCATACTGCCCCCTGCTTGAGCTTGATAAGCCTAAACTAACCGAGCCTTTTAAATAACCTAAAAGGTATGTTTGTAAAGCACTTTGAGTAAAGGCAGGCTGTGTACTCCACTGCAAGCCACTTTGGTAATTGTATAAACTTGGGTTAATGGCACGGCTTGTAAATATATTGCCGTTTACATTAAAGTTGGCTACGTTTTTACCAAATAAGCTAATAGCAACATTATTAATATTAAATATAGTATTAGTTACAAATAAACCGGGGTGTGTGCCACCGCCTGAACTACCAATTGCCGTAGCGGCATCTTCTATAACCGAATTATTTACGTTAAGTACGGCGTTGGTAACAATACCACGCCAGTTGTTAGTGCAACCATGCCAGTAACTTTTTGTTATAATAGTAGTTTGGTTTTGGTTTACAATTGCAGCATCGCTAAAATAAATATTAGTAGCGCTAAAGGTAGTGTTTGGTGCATTTATAGCCAAAAAACCTGCCACGGCGTAGTTACCTATTATATTACCTGTGCTTGGTATGGCTATATTTATGCTATTATAGGTACTGTTTGGTACTAAACTTGCCCAAGCTAAAGCACCGGGGGTATTAAAGGGCACTAATGTAACATTATTAAAGGTAATACTGCCACGGGCAGGGTTGCGGCAGCACTCAACACCAACAACTAATACTGTGTTTGATTTTGTGCAGCCCACAGCATTACTTGCAGTAACTGTATATACTTGATTAGCATTTACTACAAATGTAACTGAACTACCTGTTGAACCAGTAGGTTGCCAAACATAATTTGTTGCACCATTTGATATTGCGGTTAAGGTTGTAGATTGTCCATTACATTGTGATGCAGGATTTGCAGTTATGGTAGGAGTGCTTGGATATGGATTTACTGTTATAACTGTCGAGATTTGACACGAGCAAGTAAGATTATCCCCGTCAGCGTAATAATTTTGAGTAATACTTAATGTATATTGACCCGCAGGTAATCCATTTGCAAAACAACCTAATGGATGTGTTGAGGCTGGTTGATACGGTAAAATACCATACACAATGCTTAAAATTGCAGGGGTGTTTACAGTTGGTGAAGGTGTAGAATAACAAAAAGGCTGACCAGCGCAAATAGGGCTTGGTAAACTGAAAGTACAAGGTTGCCAATTAGAAAGTGTAATTACAAGTTGGGTACAAACGGTGCTACAAGAGGCTTCAATATCGGCTATTGTTAAAGTTGGCGTTAATGGAATTGGGCAATTTGGGTCGGTAACAACTACGGTAAATTGTGTAGCACCTGTTGACACAAACTGACTATAAGAAACCTGTGTAGTGCCAGTTGAAGTAGCCTGAATCGAAAACGTCGAGCCCGGAGTATTACCAAAAAAGTAAAATACAGCATTATTGGTTAAATTTTGACCTAAACCACTACCGGCACTTGATGAGCCAAAGTATAAAATCTCTTGCGCAGAACATATTGGCGCGAAATTATAATTGCAAACTGCCCAAGTTGGTGGTATTGGACCATTACAAAAGGCACCACTTAATGTGCTAAAACATCCATTTTGAAAACCATTATAGTTGCCCGGAGGACTACTTGAATTTTGTATAGGTTGTACAATTCCATAACTTATTCCACAATAACATAATTGTAAAATTGTCATACTAAATCCACTCATTTCGTCATTTCTTGCCTCACGGTATAACTTTACTTTGTATCCGTTGTTTGTAATTAAACCTGTAAGGTTTACACTTAATGTGCTATCCATTGGATTACTTAAACTATCAGTTGCAATTAATGTAAGTGTGGAACAAGCGCCTTTAAACACTTGTATTTTACTAATTTTTGTAAATGCGCTATTATTACTATTTATTAAAGTAATATTAGCTGCTGAACCAGTTGCAATATAATTGTACCAACCTACAGAATTTGTAGCTACCGATAGGTTGCTGTAAGTGCCACTTGTAAGGGTGGGTACGGGTGCGCAATTGGGGCTGGCTACCTGCGCTTTTGTGCCAGTACTTATTACTGCAAACAGTAATAATAGTAATAAGGCGTTGTTAAATTTTTTCATGTTGCTTTTAATTTTTTTAGTTAAACAATTAATTACCGGCTCTTATCGCTTACACTTAGCTTATGGAAAAAATTAGGCGTGAACCTCTGCTG
>JANYEQ010000111.1 GCA_025363015.1 Bacteroidota bacterium | reverse complement strand
AAATCTCCAATATCCGTTTGAGTCAGAGCAATATGCAATCTCCCTTTGAAAGTAGGGAGAAAAGGCATTAATTAGTCCCCCGTAATGTTTTTTATTGCAACTTAAAGTAAAGTCATTGGTGATGTGAAAGCAAAATGAATTGATTTTAATAGAGAATATTTTTTCAATAACTTCCTTTTCAAATAATAGCTTTTCGTTTAGTTCGCTTTCTGTTTTAATATTATAATAATGCGAATCGAAGTGAAGGCCAATAATATGGCCGAGCTTTATAATTTGGGTTACCAATTCCGTTATTTCTTTTTCAAAGAGATTATAAAATTCGCTGTGTAATAAAATAAAGAAAGTGGATTGGACACCTTCTTCCGCTTCAATTTTAGCAAGCTTTAATGCACGGTGCATGGAAAAATCAACATCATGTCGCCAAATAATAAATCCCTCATTGTCTTGATAATTACTAAAGTTCTTAAACGTATATTTTTGTTTTGCAATACGTAAAAGATGCCTGTAATTTTCGGTTGTAAAATCGCTAAAATGATATTTGTCAGCGTTTGTCATTCGTTTATTTTTCTAATCTAAAAAAGCAGTTTTTTCTCCATTGGTCAACAACATGCACTTCCTCTTCAGTTATTTTAAGGCCCGCTTTGGGTAAAAATGTTTTAAAGTCATCAACGCTAAATCTTCTATAGTGAAAAGGATCTTCGGCTCCTTCCGGAATTTGAAGGGCTTTATACCAGTCAGGACTAACGGATGGTTTAGGTGCATTTTTATCCTTTTCACCAAGCCAAACACAAACGCTGCCAGTATTTTTTACAACACGTTTTGCCTCTTCTAGAGCAATTACAGGATCAATAAAGTGATCAAGAGATGTTACAAAAAGAACCTGATCAAACAACTCATTTTTAAAAGGTAAATATTCACCTAATCCTTGCACAAATATAAAATCTCTTGGTTGAGCACCTGCAAGCGGATCCAAACCAACAAATGTTACATCGGGGTTGGTGTTAAACTCTATATGAGTAGGAGCTTTTTGGGGACCTACACCAACATCCAGAATCAGCCCTTTTAATTTGCAGAATTCAGCAAATTGCATAAAGTCTTTTCTTGGCCCGACACCTAAATTATTCGTAGGAGAATTATTATAAGACGAAACTCCGTTATCCTGAAGTTGATTCCACACTTTCCAAAGAGGGGCATTCAACTCTTCCAAAGTTTGTGGAATAAAATTCCAGAACCCATCTTTTTTGCTAAAGGAATATTTTGAGGAAGTTAGCTCACCTTCATTTTCTTTAAGCGATTCTTTGGTTACCGGACAAGAAAGCCAGTCTTTATTTAATTGTTTCATATTTAATTGTTTGTTCAATGCCTTGTATAAAAGGCGTTTTTATTTTATAGTTAAATTCTTTTAAAAATGATGAGGCATCGCCCATAAGATACACTGTGTTATCTTCGGTTACTTTTATTTTAGGTTTAACAGACGTTATTTGACTAATAATTTCTACCAAAATTCCTAAATGCACCTTTTCATTACCTGATATATTATAGACGTTATTTTGAGCTTGGAAAGTTGCTTTAAGTATTTGTATTATCATTAAAACACAATCATCAATGTAAAGAGGTGTAAAAAATAGGCCTTCATTATTTGCTAGTGAAATTTCTTCATTTGTAACAACCTTATTTATAATGTTTGGGACTGTCATATTTTTCTGACCAGGGCCATAAACTCCAAAAATTCTAAGCAGGGTTACGTTGAAATATTTTTGATAAGGTTTAATAATTTGTTCGGCTGCGTATTTACTAGCGCCATAATAGCTATTTGGTTCGCAGAGGTCACTTTCACTCAATAATTTATTTTGTTGTTTATATACATTTCCTGTTGAGCTAAAAATAAATTTTTTTACTCCTGCTTTTATAGACCAATGAAGTAATAATTGTGTCGATCTTATATTCACATTAAAAATGTCTTCGGCCATTTCCGGAAAATTTCTGTAATTATTAGATTGAGCCAGATGAATTATGACATCTATTTTTTCAGGCAACTCCTTTATAAAATCGTCTGTAGATAAATCAGCTTTTAAATAAGTGACATTATTTGCCTCAACTTCTGCAAACGGAGTTGAATTGCATACACAAAACAGATGAACTGAATTGTCCTTCGCTAATTCATTTACTAAATGTGAGCCAATGTAACCTTTAGCGCCGGTTATGAGTATTTTCAATTTAAAAATTTTTGACACCACATTTCAAAATTCATAAAACTCCAGATCAGTAATCTGTGATTGATTTTTTGATCAATATGTTCGTTAATAATCTTTTGGATATAATCTTTATTTATAAATTCGGTTGAAATTGTTTTGCTGTTTAATAACAGATCTTTTACGTAATCAGCATTTTCACCTCTGTACCAACTCTCGTCCGGCGCAGAAAAGCCTTGTTTTTTTCGGTTAATAATCTTCTCCGGTAAAAAATCCATCATAGCCTTCCGTAACACGTTCTTCCCATCATCATGTTCCTTATATGATTGTTTTTTCGGCCCAAAAGCGTTCTCATCAATTTTTTTCATTGACGCTAAATTGCCTAATTTATGCCTAACCGGTATTTTTTGAGCGAAGTTCACTAGGTCATTATCAAGAAATGGAAAACGTTCTTCTAATCCGCTGGCCATGCTTAATTTGTCTCCAACAATCAATAAGCCGGGTAAAAATGTTTTAATTTCGAAATACAAAGAGTTTTGAATGTGTTGCTCAGGTGTTTCATATTTTAATTTTGAATTAAATAAAAATACTCTTTCAAATATATTCCTTGGCTCATTTAAATCGACCTTATTTAAGACATTGCTATTAAATAATTGATTTTTTTCATTGTCAGGAACCAAACGTTGCCAAAAATTGTAATACTGGTTAAAAAAATCTTTGCGGTCGAGTGATTTAAATATACGATAGTATCTCCATGGATATCCTCCGTAAAGTTCATCTCCGCCTGTACCTTGAAGACAAACTTTTACAAATTTGCTCGCGAGCCTAGCTATATAATAATTCGGATAACTCATACCAACACGAAGATCTTCCAAATGATAAACTACTTTTGGAAGGCTCCATCTGAGATCACCTGCATTCATAATCTGCTCGTAATGTTCGGTCTTGAAGAAGTTAGCCATTAGCTCGGCATCTCTTCTTTCATCATAATTAGCTTCTACACCTGTTACCTGGCTCATATCAAATCCACAGGTAAACGTTGTAAGCCTTTCAACGTGAGAGGAAGCAATAGCGGTAATCGAACCTGAATCCATGCCGCCGGAAAGATATGACCCTACGGGAACATCGGCTAACATTTGCCTTGAAACGGCTTGCTGAAACAATCTTTTTGTTTCGGAAACAGCATCTTCAAAAGTCATTGTTTCATCAGGCTCCGTAAAATCATAATCCCACCAAGGGTTATGCAAAACCTCCTTGGTGTTTGAGTCTATGCAAACTGTATTTGCAGGTGGAAGCATATAAACGTCCTTAAATAATGTAGTGTAAGTGAACTGATTTTGGAAAGTAAAATATTCGTTAAGAGCGTGTTTATTTAATTCGTTTTTAAATCCTGGAAAGGCTAGTATGCCTTTTATTTCAGAGGCAAAAAGAAGCGTTCCATTAGCGCAATAATAATACAAGGGTTTTACGCCGTGCCTATCTCGGCTCAGGTACAATTTTTTTGAGATTTTATTATAAGCTCCAATTGCAAACATGCCGTTAAGCCTTTTGAAAAAGTCTATTCCGTACTCAACTAAACCTTCAACTATTACTTCCGTGTCGCTTTCAGAAATAAAAGTATGTCCTTTTAATAATAGTTCTTTTTTTAGTTCATGAAAATTATAAATGCAGCCATTAAAAGTAATTATCCATTCTCTGTTCTTACTCATCATTGGTTGGAGCCCTTTATCAGAAGTATCCAAAATTGCAAGGCGCTTATGGCCTAATGCCAAGGAATCTTCGGTAAAATATCCCTCTCCATCGGGACCGCGATGTGCAATAGCATTTGCCATTTGCTTAATTTGCTCAAGGGTAGCCGCTTTCCCTGTTAGATTAAATATTCCGGTTATTCCGCACATTATTTATTCTTGTTTCTCCAATCTATAAGTTTAAGCAATCCGTCTTTTAAATTGTATTTGTACTTAAAACCTAATTCTTTTTCTGCTTTTACAGCAGAACCAATTCGGTTTTGAACCAAGGCCCTTGCGTCATCTGCGCTATACGGCTTATACGTTACTTTTAGGTCAGAACTTTTTAGTTTAAGAATAAGATCGCAAAGTTCTTTAATTGAGGTTTGAACCTCGGTGCCAACATTGTAAAATCCATAGTCGGTATCGCTTTTTAATGCCAGAACATTACAACGTGCAACATCTTCAACATAAATAAAGTCATAGGCCTGACTGCCATCACCGTTAATTACCGGCGCTTCATTCGCATCAATTTTATTAAGCATGATAGGTACAACGCCTGTGTATGCTGCAGTTTGATCCTGATGCGGGCCATACACATTCATGTATCGTAAACCAATTACTTTTAGTCCGTACCTGTCATTAAAAGCTGTTGCCATTGCTTCACCGGCAATTTTTGTAGCGCCGTAAAAATTTTTATTATTGAAAGGATGCTCTTCGGTCATTGGTAATTGAACAGCATCACCATATACAGAGGCAGAGGAGGACCAGATCAATTTTTTTATTTTATTGTTTACGCAGGCTTCCAGAACATTAAATGTTCCAGCAATGTTAACATCAAAAGCGGTTCTTGGAAAATCTTTGCAATGCAATAACCACATGGCTGAAAGACAAATTACATAATCCATCCCTTCCATGGCTTTGTTCAAAATATCAATTTCTCTGATGTCTCCACCGATCGGAAATATTTTACAGCGTGTGTCTTTCAAAGACTCATTTAAATATTCTTTTTTTCCTCTTGCAAAATTGTCATAAACAAAAATCTCACCAACAGGTTCTTTTAAAAGTTCGGCTACAACATAGCTTCCTATGAAGCCGGCACCGCCTATAACTAATATTTTACTATTTTTTAAATCCATAATTTTATATTTTGTTTATATCCCATTTCCCGTCTATTCTCACATTGCCAAAAGAAGTATTAAGTGGAAATTTCTCTCCTGATATTTCTTTAAACTGAAGTATAGTTACTACACCAATTTTTTCAATAAAATCAAGAGTTAAACCGCCATTTTCAAAGTCGTGAACTCCCATATAAAATGTGTAAGTACCTGGAGTTATTTTGGGTGATAATTGTAACCGAATAGAATAAATGCCTTGTTCTAATTTTATATAATTTGCATTGGTGTCAAAAGTTGAGGTATATGTATAACGGGTATCTAATGTCCCTATTGAAAAATCGATAATAGCTTTTGGGATTGTTCGATTAACCTGTAACGAAAATTCGATAATAAAGTTTTGTTCATAATACAAGGTATCAATCGTTTCATTTTTTTTATTTAGTAGATTAAATGATAAAAATTTCGCATCGTTGTTTTGATAAGTACTAGCATTTTGAGGTATAAGGCCATTAATGGTGTTAATTTTATCGCCAGCTAAATATTTATCTATTACTGCCGAAGTTTCGCCAATTTCAACAAACTTGCCATTTTGTAAGTATAAAACTTTATTACATAAAGTTCTCACAGCGGATAGGTTATGGCTAACAAATATAACAGTTCTGCCTTTTTCGCTCACGTCTTTCATTTTCCCTAAACATTTTTTTTGAAATTCGGCATCGCCAACAGCCAACACTTCATCTACTATTAAAATTTCAGGATTTAAGTGTGCCGCAACAGCAAAGGCCAGACGCACATACATCCCCGATGAGTATCGTTTTACAGGAGTATCAATGTATCGTTCAACGCCACTAAAATCAACTATTTCATCAAATTGATTTTTAATTTCGTGCCTAGTCATTCCTAAAATAGCCCCGTTTAAAAATACATTTTCACGACCAGTTAAATCGGGGTGAAAGCCAGTACCAACTTCAAGTAAGCTAGCTACTCGGCCTTTAATTTTATATTCGCCAATTGAGGGAGATGTAGTTCTAGAGAGAATTTTTAAAAGGGTGGATTTACCTGCGCCATTTTTTCCAATAATACCCAATACATCACCTTGGTTAACAGAGAAACTAATATCTTTTAACGCCCAAATATAATCAGAGTTTCCATTTTTTGTTCTATCATTTTCGTCACCTATTTTTAAAAATGGATCTTCTTTCCCCTTTATTTTATGTATCCATCTTTTAAAATCATCGGCAATTGTTTTTCCACTTACTTCGCCCAAGCGGTATTGTTTGCCTAAATTATTTATTTGTATTACGGGGTTTAACATAAAGTATGTTTATACGGTATCCATAAAGGATTTTTCGGTTTTATTAAAAATAATTAGTGCAAAAGCCATCAATAAAGTGGTAAATAAAAATGCAATACTCAAATATTGAATAGAAAAATAACCACTCCCAGTAAAAATAAATCTTATAGCTTCAATTATTGCGGCAACAGGGTTATACATTAATATTTTACTATAAATGCCTGTTAATGAAATGGGAAAAATAATGCAACTACCATACATAAATAGTTGAACGCCAAAGCCCAAAAGAAATGTAAAATCGCGATACTTAGTAGTTAATGATGATGCAATTAAACCAAATGCCAAGCCAAGTAATGCTAGCATTAATAATAAAAAAGGTAATAAAATAAGTAAATGATATTGTGGCGTTAGGGTATTTGTTTTAATAAGAAAATAAAACCAGAATAGTAGTAAAAGTGTAAATTGAATTAGAAGTTTAATAATATTTGAAATAATTACAGAGATGGGTATTACAAGGCGCGGAAAATATACTTTACCAAAAATACTAGCATTGGCTGTAAAGGTAGATGCTGTTTTATTTAAACAATCGGCAAAATAAGTCCAAAATGTTAATCCAATCATATAAAATAGCATAGAGGGTACCCCATCGGTTTTAATTTTAGCAATGTAGCCGAAAGTAATAGTAAAAACTATGGTAGTAAATATGGGTTGTATCAACATCCATACCGGGCCTAAAATTGTTTGTTTGTATTGGGCAGTTATATCGCGCTTTACCATTAAAAAAATTAGGTCTTTGTAAGCCCAGACTTCTTTTAGGTTTAAATTAAAAAGAGACTGTTTGGGTTTTACAACAATATCCCAATTTTGCTCTGAACTATTTGATTTTACTGCCATTAGTTTTCAATTATAATGGATTCCCTTTTCGGAAAATTTATTAAAACTCCCATTCCTTTTTTACTATATACCGCCATACTACCAATTGCAGCGGCATTTGCATTGCTTTGATATAAAATTTTCTTTAAATCATCTACACTACCACAACCACCACAAGCAATTATGGGCACCTCAATGGCATTTAAAATTTGTTCGGTAGTTTGATAATCGTAGCCTTGCCAGGTGCCATCATTATCAACGCTTTGAAGCATTATTTCGCCAACACCAATTTCTTGTGCCAAATAGTTTGCATAATCAATTAATGATAATTGTATTTTATTTCCAATATATGAATAAGGGGCTTTTGTACCTAAGAATGATTTTTTAAAATCAATACAGCCCACTACTGCCTGTGCACCATAACTTGTAATTACTTTTTTTATAAGTTGAGGGTTTTCTTGTATTAATGAATTAACTATAACTTTTTCAACTCCAATTTTAAATAAGGTTATAAAATCATCGTAAGTTTTTACGCCACCACCATAAGCAAAGGGCATAAATGCTTCGGATGCCATATCGGCAATTTTATCAAAATTAGGTTTACGTTTTTGTTTTGATGCATTAATATCTAACACAATTAATTCATCTACTTCTTTGTCGTTAAATATTTTTATGGCATTAATGGGGTCGCCAATGTAAGATGGGTTTTTAAACTTAACGGTTTTAACTAACCCGCTTCCATCGTATAATAAACAAGGTATAATGCGTTTTAAAGCCAAAATATAAATGGAAGATGGATTATAAACATTGTTTTATAGATTAGCAAAATTTTGCAACAATTTCATTCCAAATTTTAAACTTTTTTCGGGGTGAAATTGCGCCCCGTAAATATTATTATTATTTACCATACAGGTAAAATCGGTTCCAAAATTACTGGTGGCAATAGATTGGCTTTCGTTAAAACATTTTACATAATAAGAGTGTACAAAATAAAAACGATTTTTTTCTTCTAAACTAATTAGAGGATTTTTTTTTGTAACTTTAATATAATTCCAACCCATGTGGGGTACTTTTAATTTTAATTCGGGAGGTAAATTAAATTTTACTGTCTCTGCATCAATCCAACCTAAACCTTGTTTTACACCCTCTTGGCTTTGTTTTGTAAGTAACTGCATTCCTAAACAAATTCCCAAAATAGGAACTTTTTCTTCTAACACTTTTTTATTTAAAATAGGCAGTAAGCCCGATTTTTCAAGATTTGTCATTGCTGCATCAAAGGCACCAACGCCAGGTAAAAGTAATTTTGTGGCATTTTGAATTACTTTATTGTCGTTAGAAATTGTAACATCTTTAACACCTATTTTTTTAAACATATTTAAAACAGATGCTAAATTACCAATGCCATAATCAACAATTACAATCATTAAAATTTATTTTGTTTGTACCAATCTATAGTAAGTTCAATACCTTCTTCTAAATTAACGATTGGGTTATAATTTAATAATTGTTTAGCTTTTGTAATAGAGGCAAAGCTATCTTTAATCTCACCAACTCGGGCAGGCATAAAATTTGAGCTTATGTTTGAGTTTAATTTTTGTTTAATAAATGCGTATAAATTGTTAATGCTTTTTGTAGAGCCGTAAGCAATATTATATACTTGATTTAAAGCGTGTTTATTTTGTGTGGTTGCTGCTAATAAATTGGCATTTACCACATTATTTACAAAGGTAAAATCGCGTTGGTTTGTACCATCACCAAAAATATGCGATTGTTTATTATTTAAAATATTATTTATAAATATAGGTATTACGGCAGCATATGGGCCATTAGGGTTTTGTTTAGGACCAAATACATTAAAATAACGCAAACCTATAATTTGTAAATTATATAAATTTGAAAATACATCTGCATACAATTCGTTTGTTTTTTTGCTCACAGCATAGGGCGAAAGTGGGGTGCCAACGTGTTCTTCTATTTTAGGCAAGGTTGTATCATTACCATAAACAGATGATGATGATGCATACACAAAACGTTTTACATTATTTTGTTTTGCAGCCTCAAGCATATTAATAAAGCCTGTAACGTTTGTATTATGCGTATCTAACGGTTTTTCAATACTACGTGGTACACTGCCTAGTGCGGCTTGATGTAAAATAATATCACAATTTTTTGTAGCATTTAAACAGGTTACAAAATTTGTTATATCGCCCTTAATAAAATTAATTTTATTTAAATGCTTTTCTATATTTGATAGTGAGCCGGTTTGTAAATTATCTAAAACGGTAATATTTGGATGATTTATTGATATTAAATAATCAACAATATTACTGCCAATAAAGCCAGCACCACCTGTTATTAAAATTTTTTTTGTGAGTAATTCAGCAATCACGTTATTGTTTTTGTAAAATTTCAGCGGGTACTTTTATGGTTAAACTATAGCCTATACTTTCAATTAAAATATAGTACAGGGTTTCGTTTACTTTAGTTTTTATAATGCCTTTGTAACCTTTAAATGTGCCTTGGGTAATTAAGGTAGTTTGTCCAATATCAAAGTTGGAATCAAATTTTCCTTCAACATAATAGCCTTTTTGCTCAACAGATTTTAAAATTTCAATTTCAACATCTTTAATAATGGCATCGGTACTGTTTAATCGAACGTATTGTATAACGCCATTTACTTTAAATACCAAGTCTCTATTTTGATTATTTGTTTTTACAAACACGTAACCATTTATTAAGGGTGAGGTAATTATTTTTTTTCGGTCGCTCCATTGTTTTTTTTCGGTTTTTAAGGGTATATAACTCTCTAAACCTAAATTTTGTAAGGCCAAGGCTACTTTTTTTTCGGAGCGTGAAGCAACGTATAGGGCTTTCCAGTTCAATTTAATTTTTTAATAATAAATAGTGAATGATTGTATGTAATAAATTTAGTATGTTACTTTTTTATTTACATTTAAAATTTCTTATTTAACACTGCCTTTGCACAGCTTCGCCACCTCAGTCCCATCGCTAAGTTTTTAATGTTTTATAAATTTTATTAGAATAGTGTATTAAACACTAAACCCTTAAAAATATAATCTTATGTATTACTCCAAATTAAAAGCGGATTTACATCGCGCTCTTTAATTTTTTCTATATCAAATTCACCTTCGGTATAAACAATGAATTTAATTTTTTTATTTATCTTTTTTTCAGCCTTCGCTATTAAATCTACTAAGTATGCTTTGTTAATATCTCCTACTAAAACCATATCAATAATATCCGTATCTAAGCCCTTAGATAGTTTACCCACTAAATATACTTTTTGGAGTTGACCAATGCGTTTTAAGGTATAATCAATAATGTAATCAATTCCCACTATTTTTTTTACAATGCTATTTATTTCGGTAAATAAGGGGTGAGCATTATTGGCTTTAAATATTTTTTTATTGCCTTGTAAAAAAGAGGTTAAAAAACCTGCTTTTTCAAAGCGGTTTAATTCAATACGAATAGAATTGGAGGATTCGCCAAACTCTTCTTCTAAGCCCCGTAAATAGGAGGTAGAAGTGTTGTTTAAAAAAAATTTTATTAAAATTTTTACCCGCGTTTTAGAAGATATGAGTGCTTCAATCATTTATTGAGTAATAAAATTACTCATTATTGTTTAGTTTGCCAAATTATTTTTTGTAACCATAGCCTTTGCCATAACCATAACCGTAGCCATAGCCATAACTATAGCCATAGCCTTGGTAATAGTAACGCTTGCCCACACGGTTAACACCATTTAATACCAGTAGCATATTTTTAATATTATTATCGGCAATAATGTTTTCAATAAATGTAATTACTTTTTTAGAGCTGGTTCGGGTATTTAATACAAAAATAGCAGAATCAACGTATTGAATTAAGTAAATAGAGTCGGACAAAATACCAGCTGGTGGGGTATCAATAATCACATAATCAAATTGCTGTTTAGCTGTATCTATAATTTCTTTTAATTTTCCAGATAATACAAACTCTGAGGGGTTGGGTGGAATAGGGCCACAAAACAAACAAAATAAATTTGGTATTTGAGTGGGAGTTACAATTTCATCAAAGGTGTTTTGCCCAGTAATACAAGTTGTAATACCAATGGTTTGTAATGGTAAGCCAAAGCGCTTATAAATTCGGGGTTTGTGTAAATCTAACTCTAATAACAGGGTTTTTTTACCACTGCGCGCCAAAATACTTGCTAAGTTAATACTCGTAAATGTTTTACCCTCGCTAGGCGAAAAGGAGGTAACTAAGTACGTTTTTGCAGCGTTGTCAACGTTGGTATACTGTAAGTTGGTTCTAAAATTACGAAACGATTCGGATATTAATGAATTTGGATTTTGCTCCACAGCAATACCCTCTGTTCCAATATCTTTAAGGTAAGGAAAAACGCCTACCAAGGGCAAATCAGTTAATTCTTTTAAATGATCAACAGAGGTAATTTTTGATAAGAAAAACGTTCGTAAAATAATAATAATAATAGATAGTAAAATACCAAACGACATTACCTTTTTTTGTATGGCTGGTTTATCTGGCTCTACAACACCTCTGTCGCGCGGCGATTCAATTACTTTAATATCGGGAATAATACTTGCTCTGGCAATTTTTGTACTGGCTCGTTTTTGGAGTAAAAAATTATATAATTGCTCGTTTACGTTGGCTTTGCGTTGAATATTAAGTACATCGCGCTGCTTACCAGGTATTAATTTTGCTTCGTTTATGTATTTATAAATTTCTCTATCAATGTTATCCATATTTAAAATGGTAGCTTTTCGGGTATTATTGATGTAAACTAATAAATCTTGTTTTACTTTTTTTATGTTAGCTTTTAGATCTTTGATTAAAGGATTGTTTTCTTTGGCTACATTGTATACTTTGTTTAATTCAATTTGCTTGTTATATAATTCGGCAACAGCTTGCGTCATAAAACCACTTTTTTCGGCTACAAAAACACCTGGGGGTAAAAATTGGGGGTCTTTATCTTCAATAATGTATTTTTCTAAATCAGATAAGGAGGCTAATTGTAATTGTTGGTTAGATTTTTCATTATCGTAGCGCGAAATTTTACTTAAAAAATCGCTTTGTTCCCAATTTAAGTCGATAATAGATCTTTTTTCCTTATAGTTTTGCATAGTATCTTCAATGCTTTTTAAGGAGTAACTAATTTCATCTAATTGTCTATCAATATATACAATGGTGCGCTCGTTTAACTCAAATTTTGTTTTTAAGCGGTTGTTGGAATACACTAAATTTAAAGTATCTAAAATTAATACAGCGCGCTCAGGTACAATATCTTTTAAGTTTACCTCTAAAATGTTGGTGTACTCTGGGTTATTAATGGTCATTTGGTTTTGTATGGATGAAACCAAATAATCTGTACTATGAATAGAAAATTGATAAAAAATAGTTTTTAAGGCTTCAACGGTTTCGGTAGAAAAAGTGCCCTCACGCGAAACGTTAATGTTTAAATCCAGATCGATTAAATCGATATCAAATTTGCCTTTTTTTGTTTGTGGAGTGCCGTTTTGTAAAAATGATATTTCGTAATTATTATAATCAATAATTTTAAAATCAAAGGTTTGTTCGTAAAACGCCGAATTAATAGAGGTAATTTTTATTTTAAAGGGGATACCTCTAAACTGCTCGGTTTTACGCACTTTTCCAACAATAAAGTACGATACTTGAAGCTTATCTTTTAGTTTATTAACTACCTGATAAGCTAAATCATAAGATTGTAGCACCCTTACCTCGTTTAAATTATCAACATAGGAACCATAGCTATAAAACCCCTCATCGCTTAGTACATTGCCTTGGTAATAGGTATCGTTTACTTTTAATAATAATTGAGTACTGGCTTGGTAAACGTTTGTTAAACGATACACATAAAACGAGCCAATGGTGTATAGTATAGGTAAAACCACCAATGGCACCCACCAATTAGATTTAACAATTCGCCATAAAAGACTTAAATCTTTTTGCGATACAATAGCTTGTTTTTTAGTAGCGGTCACAAAAAATAATAAGTAACAAATATAGGTATTTTTATTAAATATTTTTTTTGTGTTGTAATATTTGTATCTTTACGCATCTCAAAATCAATTAAATAAAAAAATGAAGTCACTTTTAATTACTATATTTTGTTTTGTTTGTAATACTGTAATTTTTGCAGCGCCACCGCCACCCCCTGGCGGAAGCCCAGGCTGTTGGCCACCACCTTGTGTGCCTATTGATGGCGGCATCGTTTTTTTAATTATTGCTGGTGGGCTTTATGGTATTAAAAAAATTTACGATTTACGTAAAAATCAAAAAACAGTTTCTTAAACTATACGTTAAAAATGAGGGTTTCGTTTAAACAAAATGCCTTTGCAAGGTTTGTTGTTTTAGCATCTCTCATCTATTTTGTGTTATATCTTATTTATCAATTTATTGTAAAAAAATATACCTTTTACGACCAAAAATTTATAGGCAGTATTATTTCTACCGCTGAATATTTTATAAAATTAGTAGGCTATAAAACCTTTACCGTGTTACAAGATAGAGATTATCAAGTTATTGGTATTGATGGTAGTAATGGGGTTTGGGTGGGTTCTAATTGCAATGCTATTACGTTATTTTCGTTATTTTCGGTTTTTGTATTTGCGTATCCTGGGCATCAAAAAAGTAAGCTATGGTTTATACCATTGGGTATTTTACTTATTCATATTTTAAATATTATAAGGG
This sequence comes from Bacteroidota bacterium, assembly GCA_025363015.1. Taxonomy (GTDB): domain Bacteria; phylum Bacteroidota; class Bacteroidia; order B-17B0; family Aurantibacillaceae; genus Aurantibacillus. Next base: position 22,833 of record JANYEQ010000111.1, on the reverse strand, counting down.
TAATTGCGTTAGTTATAATTGCCTATTACTCGCCCTACAGCCTTAGTTTTAATCATACCTATACCTTTACATTTATAGTATACGCTTTTATTTTTTTGTTATGGATGATTTGGGTAAACAAATATGCCTCTAAAACAAACCTTAAACAAACCACAAACGCCCATGAAAATTAAATGGTTGTTGTTTTTTTTGCTGGTGTTTGGCTGTTTTGGCTATTGGCGCGAGTTTTTTTTTGTAAACTTAAACAATATTATGTTTCAAAAATATTACAATCATACCACGCTACCTATACCAAACTGTATGTATATTTTTACAACTTTTTCTTACAAAACATTATACTATTCAAAATACATTTATACGCTGTTATGGGTACTTGTTTTTTACGCCCTAAGTTACTTAGCCATTATTAAAATATGCGCTCAAAAAAAATTATTAAAATATCTTACTATTTCTTATTTGGTTTTAGTAACTTTAGCCGCAGTAATAATGGCGTATGGCTTACTTATAAACCAACGTTTACAAGATGATGAGTATGCCTTTAGCCGCTGGCTATTAGGCTTAGTCCAATCGCCTATTATTTGCTTAATTTTAATTGCTTCGTATAAATTATACAATAAATCGTTTCAACATATAAAATAAAAAAGAATATGATAAAAAGAGATAGCACTATTTTTAAATTAATTAAAGAAGAAGAACATCGTCAAACTCAAGGAATTGAGTTGATTGCCAGCGAAAATTACGTAAGTAAACAAGTAATGCAAGCCATGGGTAGTGTGTTAACCAATAAATATGCCGAAGGTTTGCCATTTAAACGTTATTATGGCGGTTGCGAGGTAGTAGATAAAGTGGAGCAATTAGCCATAGACCGCGCCAAACAATTATTTGGTGCCGCATGGGTAAATGTGCAGCCACACTCAGGTGCACAAGCAAACGCCGCAGTAATGCTTGCTTGCTTAAAGCCTGGCGACACCATTTTAGGTTTTGATTTAAGCCATGGTGGGCATTTAACGCATGGTTCTCCTGTAAATTTTTCGGGTAAATTATACCATGCTACCTTTTATGGCGTTGAAAAAGAAACGGGCTTAATTGATTATAACGCCATTGAAAAAATGGCGAAAACACATTCTCCAAAAATGATTATTTGTGGTGCTAGCGCTTATTCGCGCGATTGGGATTATGAGCGTTTCCGTAAAATTGCCGATATGGTTGGCGCTATTTTATTGGCCGATATTTCACATCCAAGCGGTTTAATTGCAAAAGGTATATTAAACGATCCTATTCCACATTGCCATATTGTAACTACTACTACTCATAAAACATTGCGTGGTCCGCGTGGTGGAATGATTATGATGGGAAAAGATTTTGAAAATCCCTTTGGTGAAAAAACACTTAAAGGCGAAACTAAAATGATGAGTCACTTATTAGATATGGCTGTTTTCCCTGGTACGCAAGGGGGCCCTTTAGAACATGTGATTGCCTCAAAAGCCATTGCTTATGGCGAAGCACTCACGGATGATTATATGCACTATTGCATTCAGTTAGTAAAAAATGCAAATACCATGGCCAAAGGCTTTATAAATTTAGGCTATAACATAGTAAGTAAAGGCACTAACAACCACATGTTTTTAATTGATTTACGAAATAAAAATTTAAATGGTAAAGAGGCTTTGGCGGCTTTAGAACAAGTAAATATTACCGTAAATAAAAACATGGTGCCTTTTGATGATAAATCGGCATTTGTTACATCGGGTATTCGCATTGGTTCGCCAGCAATTACCACACGCGGTTTAAAAGAAAAAGAGTGCTTAAAAGTGGTAGAATTAATAGATAGTGTTTTAAAACAAAAAGATAACCCTAAGGAGTTAGCAAAAATTAAAAAGAAGGTAAATACCATGATGGAAAAATATCCATTATTTAAAGATTAAGTAATTTTTTGAAATATATTCTTTTCATATTTTTTCCATTTTTATTGGTTTCACAAAATGATACTATTAAAAATGATACTGTTAAAAGACCTAAAAAATATTTACTAATACCTGTGGTATTTAAATCACCCGAAACGGGTTGGGCTGTGGGATTATCTGGCGCATATTATTTTAAAACCACGCCTAAAAACGATAGTACCACACGTTCTTCCATCATTCAATCTATTGTAATGTTTACCCAACGCGGACAAAATATTCAGGCAATAGATGGCACTATTTATTTTCCACACGAAAAAAATATTTTATATTTACAATCTTCTCATTCATTTTTTCCTGATTATTTTTGGGGTTTAGGGCAAAATACTAAAAATGATTGGCGCCAGCATTATGCCTTTGAGCATGTACTGTTTTCTCCTCACATAAAACATAAGGTAAGAAAGCATATTTTTTTAGGCGCTATTGGCGAATTTCAATATGTTTTTAACGTAATTAAACTTAAAGATAAGAATAGAACGAGAGATAGTATTGGTATTTTTGACACGACTAATTTTTTAGGCAAACAAAATTATTTAGTATCGGGGCTAGGTTTTAGTTTGGGATATGATACCCGTAATAGTAACAATTGGCCTACGAAAGGTATTTTTGTACAAACAGTGTGTACAGGTTTTAATCAACTTTTTTTAAGCACATTTAATTTAGCTAAAGTAGTTATTGATGCTCGCGTTTTTAAAAAAACATTTTATAATCAGGTAGTAGCATTTCAGTTTTATAATTATTCCATTATTGGGCAAGTTCCTTTACGCGAATTTGCGGGGCTTGGCGGCGCCAATAATTTACGTGGATTTTATACAGGAAGATATAGAGCTAATTGTTTTTACAGCCTTATAGCGGAGTACCGAATGCCGATATACAAACGTTTTGCCTGTGTATTATTTGGAGGTATGGGCGATGTTTATGATAAAGTAAGCGAAATAAACATACAATCAATAAAGTATGCTTATGGCGGCGGCTTGCGTATAGAATTATTACGAAACGAACGCTTAAATTTACGCTTAGATTACGGTTATTCTGATAAAAAAAATAAAGGCTTTTACTTTACAGTAGGGGAGTGCTTTTAGGTATTTGTTTTTTTTGTGTAAAACTAAATAATTTTTATTTATTTAATTCATTTAATTTTCGTTCAATGTATTTATCCTGTGGTAATAGGGCATTTTGAATGCGTTTGGCGTATTGAATGCTTTCAATAATTTCTTTTTGTTTTTCTTCAACAATGGCTTTTTGTTTTTCTGTTTCAAGTTTTTGACTAATAATAAGTGTATTAGTACGGTTAGATTGTTTTAAATTTTTAAAAGCAAAAAACACCAAGCCAAGTAAAAGTACAGCACCAATAATAAACGCATTTTTTATTAATTTTTGATTTTTAATTTCTAGTTCCTTTTTTGATTGTTCAGCTTTATAAATAGTATTTTTTTTATCTTGCTCTGTTTTAAGTTCGGTTTCTTTTTTATCAAATTCTAATTGTGCTATTTTACTGGTAGATTCTTCATTTATCAAACTATCTTTATATAAATTAAATATTTTTTGGTGTTTAAATGCGTCTTTCCAGTTATTTGTTGTCGAATCTAATTCAACTAAGTTTTTATAACTGTTTTTGATTAGCTCTTTTTCACCAATTTCTAGAGCAGTATTAAGCCCTTTATAAATATATTCTGCTGCGTTTTTAAACTGTTTTAATTGCGTATAGGTACTTGCAATCTCTATTGAGGTAAAGGCTACCCCTCGTTTATCACCTAATTCATTTTTTATTTTTAACGAGGCTAAATAATTTTTTAAGGCTAAATCAAATTTATATAACAAGTGATAGCTATTGCCAATGTTAGTATAGCTATACGCAATGCCTTTTAAGTTTTTAGATTCAATGCTAATAGTTAGTGATTTGTTATAATAGTTTAAAGCATTTCTACAATCGTTTTTAATAAAGTACACTGAGCCAATATTTTGTAATGCATATAAAATTTTATTTTTATCCTTTAACTCTTCAGCTATTTTTAAGGCATTTAGAAAATTCTCTAAAGCTAATTTGTAGTTTTGTTGATAATAAAAAATATTCCCAATTTTACGATAGGAATCAGACATGCCTACCTTGTACAAAATTTCGGTACTAATTTTTAAGGCATAATTATAATATTCTAAAGCTTTTGGGTAATCGCCTTTACGATAACTAATAGAGCCAATATTATAATACGAAATGGCAATACCTTTTTTATAATTTAATTTTTTTGAAAGAACTAAAGCAGTGTTTCCATAATTTAATGATTCGTTATAATTCCCTAATTCCTCAAGTTGGTTTGATAAATTGTTTAAACTATTGACTTTCGTTGTATCATTTTTTGTTGTTTTTAAACTGTTTTGTAAAGAGTCTATTTTATTATTTTGAGAAAAACTAACAAGTTGACAAACTAACATTAAAGACACAGCAAGCTTAATTGCCAAATTATTATTGCGTAGAGGTGTTGTGTTAATTATTATTATGTTAGTATGCATTTATAATTTTATTGGTTGTTGAAAAGTATGATAAGGGCCTTTGTACTTTTTTAATTCTGATAGTAAAAAATATTTATCATTTTTATCTTTTTTGAGTATTACTATTTCGCAACAATTTGAATTTGCGAGTCATCAAATCTTTCTACTTTTTTACTTTCTTCTTTCTGTCTCAAATGCCCCCATTCTTGTTCTCTAATTCGAGGCTCTTCAATGTATTTAAAATTTGTTGTATTTTCGCCGTGGCGAATGCGTATTATTCTTTTTGGTTTCAATTTTGGTTAATATATATATATTGCTGATTTTAATTGCTTTTGTGCAAGTCAAAATATTTCGCCAAACTATAATTCTTACGCCTCCACTTCAGTTACAATACTAGGGAAGATACGCACATTGCCAGTATCTTCTCTGCGGAATTGGTAGGTGTAACGGTAATGGCTTTCTAAGCCTGATTTGTTTGGTAAACCATTAATCATCATAATGTTTCGGTTCTTCGCAAATTTCAACAATTCGCGTAAGTAATGGGCGCTAATTTGCCCTACCTCGTCAATTATACAATGTACTTTAAATTCGCTACTACTGCGGTGGCTACTTTCTTTTATAAATACGTGTAACAAGGTAATATAAATAATGGCTTTTACTAAAATATCGGTTCCGGTACTACCAATGCTATCAATTTTATGTGTCCAACCGGTTTCGTTCATCCCTTCTTTAATATTGAATTTTAATTCAAATAAATCTTGTAAACGAATTTCGTCTTGTTCTTGTTCTTTAATAGCAGTGCGTAATTGCTCTAATAATTTTACAGCACGCCCACTAATTTCGCGTTTCTGCCCCGTTGCAAAATCGGTATTAAATAAACCTTCGTTATATACTAAGCCGTGCTCTTCTCTAAATTCTTCAATACGTTTTAAAAGCCTATAAACTTTGTTGTCACTTTCTTCAATTTTAATTTTAATAAATTCAATTAACTTACTTTCTTCAAACTCTGCTTTTTTAAAGTCTTCACCTATTAACGTTATAATGTGTTGTATTTTTTCTTTTTGGCCACTTAGCTCTTTTACTTTGGTAGCAATACTATCGGTTACCAAACCAATTTGGGTGGCAGTTTCTGCAATACTCAATTCAATTTTATTTTCGTTAATAAACGAGCGTAAATTTTGAGCAAAGCGCTCGTATTCGCCTTGTGTGGCATCGTTACGAATAATAAAATTAAAGTGATTATCTATTTTGAACTTACCTGCAAACTCATTTACATAACGTTGAAAAGCGCCATATTCCTCATTAAAATGCGAATCGTTTTTTAGTAACTGCGTACACAAATCCATAATATTATAATTAGTACGTTTTGGTTCGGCGCGCTCAATAATGTCGGCATACTTATTATAAACAGGTGTCTCGCGAAAGTTATTGCTGAAAAAATTAACACCATTGTTAAACTCAATTAACTCTTCGTCAAAGGTACGTTTCTGTTTGTTTAGTTCCATGCGCTTTAAATTAAACTTGCCTGTGTTTTCGTCTAATTGCGCACCTAAGTCGTTATTACTTTTTACAAACTCTTCTTTCTTTTGAATTAAGTCAGGTAATTTGTCAAATTTTTCGCGTTTGTCTTTCAGGTAATCGCTTACAATTTGTGCGTATTGTTCAATGTCTTTTAAAGAAGCTTGTAATTCTTTCATTCTACCTTCCACTTCTTTTAATTGCTTGGCATCAACACCTTTGCTTTTAAAATTACTTTCTTTTTCTTTGCTTAATTCATCTTCTTTCGCTTCGTAATCTTTTACTTGATTTTTCTTTTCAACTTCTAACTCACTAATTTCTGTTTCTTGGCGTTCTTTTAAATCAGCTAAACGTTCATCACTAAATATTTTTACTTTATCAAACTGGTTGTTAAAATCGTTTAATAAATTGTTTTTCTTTTTAGTTAATACGGCTAACTCTTCTTCAATTAAATTTAAACGCTGGCGGTTGCTGGTGAGTGATTCTTCTACCTCGCCCCCAGCTTTCATTTTCCAATCTTCTAACTCAATTTGTAATTTTTGTTCACGTTTATCAGCTAGTTCAAGTGAGTAGGTAAGTACTTTTAAGTCTTCTTTAAATTCGCCTAATTGTTTGCCAAATTTATCGGCGGCTAACATTTTTTCTTCGTTGTTAGCCGTTTGAAATTTAGTTAAACCTTCTTCTAAATCGCGAATGTGTGCTAAGCGTTCATTTTTTTCAAATTGGTATTCTTCAATTGATTTTGAAATAACTTCAACGTTATCTAAATTTAAACTAATGCCGTAAAGCGTGTTGGCAGTGGCTTCTTTTAGTTCGGGAGAAATGTCTGTACGAAATAATATTTTTTCGTTAACTACCTTACCAATCGTATTTTGCCAGTTTTTTACATTTTTTTCAAGATAACCATAAAAGGCATCGTGCTGAACATTTAACTTACTTTCAACTTCCTTAATTTCATTTTTAAGTTTAATGATTTCGTTATTAGTTTGATTGATCTGATTGGTTAAAGCCGTTTTTAATTTGGTTTCTAAATTTTCCCACTCGCGTTGTATGGTTTGCACCATGTTTTGTTTAATAGCACGCTCGCTTTTATTTTTGTAACTAACGGCTCGTAGTTCAGCTAATTCGTTTTCTAAATTTTTTATTTCTTGTTCGTAAAAACGAGTAGTGCGTATTACTTTCTCTTCGCTTTTTAATTCGTTAAATTCAATTTGTTTGGCGGTAACTTCTTGTGTTACTTCACTTAAACTTTCGTCGCGTTTTTGTTTTAATTCCGCATCGCGTTTGTTGAATTCGTTTTTTTGTAAGAGTTGTAATTCGTTGTAATGGTTAAAAATTTCACTGGTACGTGCGTTTATTTTATTTACGTAAGCGGCTTTATCGTTACGTAATTGCTCAATTAACGATGAATACTTTAATTCAATGTTTGCCACGTTGCTTGTTAAGCTCTCGTATTCGCGACGAGCAATGTTTAATTCTACTTGTAATTTTTCGCGTTCTGCATTTTTTTCAACGGCTTCGTCAATATTTTTGTCTTTGTATTCTTTTAATTTTTTGTTGGCTTCGCGAATGGTACGGTCGTAAAAACCAATCTCTTCTCTTATTTCGTTTTGTTTTTCGTTAATGGTATAAAGTTGTTCTTCATGCGCCTTAGTTAGTACTTCTAATTCTTCTTCTTTCTTTTTTGCAGCTTCGCGAATGGATTCATTTTGTGTTTCTGCATAGCGAAGACTACTTCCTAATTTATCGGCCATTTCCATTTGTGCACCTTTTAACATGTGTACTTGGTCGTACTTTTTATCAATTAACTCAATTAATTGAGTTGTTTCTTTTTTAACGTAGGTTTCAATATCCGTATATTTTTCGTTAAATTGGCGTAACTGTCGCTCTACTTGTTCTAATTTAATAGAAGAGTTTTCATTAGTTAAAGAGTTAGCAATAAAATCTTTTATAAAACGACTATCAATACTGCTTTTAGAACTTAAAAATACGTTGGTAATAGATTTAGGAATGTTTTGATATTTTTCATTTCCTTTTAATAAATAAAATTTAGAAAGTTGTTTATCCGTCTCCGTTCCAAAAATAATATTACGGTAACGCTCAAACGTATCGATTTGATTAGATACAAAAATGCCTTGCTTTTCAATATTAGAAACGATCTCTTTTATTTTCATCGCCTCATCGTTGCTATTTAAAAAAATATCGGGGTTGTAAGGTGAATCAACAAAACGAAATACTAATTTATTATGACGGTACACCATTACAAAAAAGTTTTTTTCAGGAGTTGCTATTTCATATATTAAATATGAATTTTCGTAGCGAAAATAATGTTCTTCAAAACTTTTTTGCGATTGCGCAATACCAAGCCCACGACTATTAGCACTGTAAAAAAACAAAATAGCACGTTGTAACGATGTTTTACCAAAGTTGTTTGTGCCCACAAAACACGTGTTACCGCTTAGTTCAATATCGGCGTACTTTACGTTTGATATATTTATTTGTACAATTCTGTTTAGTATTCTTGTGTTTTCCATTTTTTGTTTTTGTTTTTTTTGTTCTGGCAGATTTATTTTATAATTTTAATCTTCGATATTTGCGTTATCTGTGAGACATTGTTTTTATTACTGCTTTAATTTCGTTCAGAGTGACGAGTTTAATTCAATATAATTCCGCTACTATTTGTATCCATGCCTGTTGTTTCTTCGTAAATGCTTATGGCGTTTATCATATCTAATAAATACGTGTAAGCATCTAATACTTTATAGCTTTCGGTTTGCTCGTCTTCTAATTCTAAAAAGCTATCACGCGTCATTAGGTTACAAATATCACGCACTTTATTTAAAAGTGTTTCGCTACGGTACATTGGTATTTTTTGTAGTTTTTGTTTTAAGCGTACATTGGCATTACACTCTTCGGCAATTTCGCTAGGGCGAAAGCGCGAACCGATGGTGATTTTATTATCCATACTTGCAAATAAATCTATCACGTCAATATAGCGTTCAAAGGTTTCTAATTTCTGTTCTATTAAACTGTTGGCTTCGTTTAAGCGGGAGAAATAAAAATAATTGTTACCTCGTTCAATATTGTAACGAATCACATTAAAAAATGCTTGAAGTCTATCAAAATTTTCGGGATTATTTATTATGTCGTACAAGCGGCTCATATTATCTTTTGTTCCGTTACTACTAATAAAATGACCACGAGCCATTATTGCAAAAATATCGTGGGTTTGTTTTGGGAGGTTATAATCTATTTCGTTCATTTTTTAGTTTTTAGTTAATAGTATTAAGTTTTTAGTGAGTTCAGTTTATTAAAAACTAAAAACTCAACATTAAAAATTATTTTATTGCTTTTTCTTTTTTTGTTAAAGGCAATATTAACGTGTAGCCTAAACGTTTTTTTACTTTCTCGTTATCTAAATAATCGTGGTAATTTAATCGGTATTTAAAATCTAAATTGTTTTGGTATTCCATGGTAATTTCAACAAATAAGGATAATCTATCTTCAAACGTAACATTACCCACCGTTTTAGGAAATTTGTAATCTATTAAATATTCAAATAGGTTTAATTTTGTTTGATTCAAAAAACGGTCTACTAATTTTTCAACATCTAATTTTATTTGAGTATCAATTATTTGCTCTTTAAAATTACTAGGTAATTTTCCGGCAATTCCTCGCATCATTAAGCGAGAGAGTTTATATTTTTCTGCTACTTTTTTACATAGTACGTGCCCTTCGTCTGTAAATAAAAAGTCGATGGCAATTTTTGTACGCGGCCCCTTTACATTATTAAAACGTAGCGAAGTGATATCTTTTATTACTTCGTTAAAGTTAGTCCGATAGTGAAGTGTGCCATGGTCTTTAATCTCTTTTAAGCGTTGGGCTTTTACATAAACATCTAATTGAAATTGAATTTTGTTGATGTAATCAGTAATATCGGTTTGTATTTCAATTAAAAAGTCGAGGTTTTCAATTAAATTTATTTTTAACGAATTTACAATACCGTACAATTCTTGGTCGTTGGTATGTACAAATAGCTGGCGAGTATCAGCAATAATTTCTTCAGTTTTGCGAATAAAATCAATAATGGTGTCGCGCTTTTCGCGGTAATCTTCTAACTTGTGAATTTTAATACGGTAATTGGCTTCGTTTTTGTAAGTATCATCTACATTTTTTTGAAGCTTAATAATTTCGCGCGTTAAGGCAACATTTATACGTTTTAAGTATTTTTTTATACTGCGTAAAAAGCGGTGTTCATGTACTTCTTGATAAAAACGTATGTGGCGTTTTAGTTCGTTAATATAATCGTTTATAAAGCCTGGCGTTACTTCACCAATCTCCATAAAATCTTCAAACATAGCTACTACCGCATCGTTAAGGCTTACTACACTTTCGTATTCGTAAACTAAATCAAGCGATTTAAGTTTTTGGTATTGCTCGGCACTCACATCTTCGCGCGAAAGCAATTCGTTTACCGTAATATTTTCACGATTAGCAAATAAAAATTCAACCACACCACGGTTTTGGTAGAGCTGAGAAAGTATATCGTTTACATTTACCTGAAGAGCCATGCCATTAGTTTTTAGTTGTTAGTTTTTGGTTGTTAACTGTATTTATTGATTTTAGCATTCTAAAAACTTTAATTAACTAATATACTAAGCCTACATTTGCCTACGAACTATGATTATTAACAAAAGTGTAAGTAATTAACTATTTAAAATAAATAGCTTGATTTTTAGGATATTAAGAAAATGTTACCCACTAATTAATTATTAACAGATGTTATTAAGATTTAACAAAAAGTGAAAATTGTTAATTGAAATTTATTTGTTATTAAAAATTTATCTATATTTAAACTGAAATATTTTTAATATTATGGAAACAGCAACTGAAACGAAAAATTTTTTTATTTTATATCGTCCCAAAGATATTGTAAGTGGTGATTTTTACTACGCTCAAGCGCACAAAGCCTTGGGTAGCAATAAAGAAATTTTTTATTTGTGTACGGCAGATTGTACTGGGCATGGCGTGCCAGGTGCTTTAATGAGTATGGTGGGGATTTCGCGTTTAAACGAAAGTATTTTAGAAAAAAACATTGTGAAGCCAAACGAAATTTTAGATAACGTTCGTCGCGGTATTATTGATTCTTTAAACCCCGAAGGTAGCGAAGAAGAAAGTAAAGATGGTATGGATTGCGTATTATGCGCTTACGATTTTGAAAACAATAAATTAGAATTTGCCGCTGCAAACAACCCATTATGGTTAGTGCGTAATAGAGAAGTAATTGAATATAAAGCCGATAAAATGCCTGTTGGTAAGTACAACGATGAATTGAAGCCATTTACCTTGCAAACAATAGATTTACAAAAAGGCGATACTATTTATACATTTACAGATGGATTTGCTGACCAGTTTGGTGGACCAAAAGGCAAAAAGTTTAAGTATAAGCAATTACAAGATATGCTTTTAGCAGCAGTTGATTTACCTTTAGATACCCAAAAAGAACAACTAAATACAGCTTTTGAAAAATGGAAAGGTGATTTAGAGCAGGTGGACGACGTGTGTGTAATTGGCATTAGAATTTAATTTTATTTGCTTTGAATGTTTATAAAATAAATTACACCCTATTTACTTTATTTTTTTATTTTTTAGTGTCTTTAACTTTAAATTGTCAAACACAATTAATTAAAGAATATAATACGTGTGCTATTGAAAAAATAAATCTAAAAGATTATAGTAGTGCTATAGATTTTTACACTCGTATTATACAAATTAACCCTAAAGATTCTTCGGCTTATTTTGATAGAGCCATGATGAAAGAAATTATGCACGATTATGAAGGTGCTATTTTAGATTTTACCAACGCTATAATGATTGACTCGAACAACGTTGATAATTTTTTTTGTAGGGGAATAAATTATTACAAAATAAAAAAATACAAGCCAGCCATTGCCGACCTTAATAAAATGCTAAAACATGAACAAGATAATGCAGATGCTTTTTATTATAGAGCCCTTTCAAAAGCTGCACTAAACGATACCCAAAGTGCAATAGTAGATTGCACAAAAGCCATTAATTTAAATCAAACTAAAGCCGATTATTATTTAACTAGGGGCCAATTAAAAATTAAGTTAGGAAAAAAACAAAGTGGTAATTTAGATTTAAAAAAGTATAAAAATTTAGTTGTAAATTAATTTAGTTTAATATTGTTTAAAATTTTTCTTTTTAAAACTCAATTAATTTGTAAAGTTTAGTGTGTATTTTTTTTAATTATATTCGTAACTATTAATTTAAACTTATTTTATGACTAAAAAATTATCTCTTTTAATATTAACTTTTTTAATAGTTTGTTTTACTACATCTTTAATTGCCCAAACTTCTGGGGTTTTAACATTTACATTTATGCCCGTTACCAAATCCCCTTGCTATCAAGGTTCTAATAATGTTTTAGCGGCATGGATACAAACCAATGCGGGGGCATTTGTAAAAACAAAAATACGCAATTGTTGTGGTGGTAGTACTTTTGATCATTTGCCAACTTATGCAGTAAATGCTGGTGGCACTGCATTTAATGCCAGTGCTGGTAATATTACGGATGGTACTTCGGGGGCTACTTTAAGTAGTTTTACGGCAAAATCATTTACCTGGGATGCAAAAGATGTAAATGGCGCCTCTAATGGTACGGTGGTAGCTGATGGAATTTATAAAGTAACCATTCAAGCTACATGGAATCATGGAACTGGTTTTACAGCCACTACTTCTTATACGTTTACAAAAGGGCCAAGTGCCGATAATCAAATTATTACTAACGACCCTGATTTTGGAAACATTTTAATTGATTGGGTGCCATCTACCGTTGGTATTGACGAGAATAAAAAAGATAATATTACTTTTAATTTTTTACCAAACCCTGCAAACGGCGTAGTATTTGTTGATTATAAAAATGTAAAAAACATAAAAGTAATTAATACCTTAGGTGTTATTGTATACGACGAAACGATAGAAAGTTCAGCCACAGTAAATGCAAAACGTATTGACTTAACGGCTTTTGCAAACGGTATTTATATCATTAACGTATCAAATGATTCAAGCTCTTCCAATTACAAGGTACTTTTAAATAAGTAAATAATTTTTTTATTAAGCCTTATTTGCGTGTTGTTTACCCACAAATAGCAAACCAACAAAACCTAATACAAAAAATAAAATTAAGGATAATACTGCAGGGCGCATACCGCCTACAATTTCGCTTATAATACCAAACGAAACGGTGCCTATTATCATGCCTAATTTTTCAATGACATCGTAAAAACTAAAAAAACTAGTATGGTCGTTAGTTTTGGGTAAAAATTTACTATAGGTACTTCGCGAAAGGGCTTGTATGCCTCCCATTACAAAACCTACTAAAAAGGCTACTATGTAAAATTGAAAAGGCGTGCGAACAACAGCATAAGTAAACGTGCAAATAAAAATCCAAATTAAAATAGCAATTAATAAGGCTTTTATATTTCCTATTTTTGACGATATGCCCGAAAATAAGTAGGAGCCCGCAATACCCACAAATTGTATAATTAAAATACTAATAATTAATGAAGTTGTTTTTGCTTTTTCGGCTGCTTCGCCTACACCCCAATCAATTTCGTTACGCGCAAATAAAACAGCTACTACCATTATTGTTTGTACACCCATATTATAAAAAAAGTAGCTCAGTAAAAAGCGTTTTAATTGTTTAAGTTTTATTACTTGTTTAAAAACGTTAAGCAATTCTTTAAAGCCTTTTGATATTAAACCATTTTTTGTACCGCTATTTTTTGCATTTAAAATATTGGGTAAGTTTTTAAAGGTAATTTGCGCAAAACCTATCCACCAAAGCCCTACCAATAAAAAGCTATATTTTGCAGGCACTTTAGCCACCATAATTAAAATTAAACACACAATTAATAGTAACGAACTTCCAAAATAACCCAATGCAAAGCCTTTGGCACTTACTTTATCTTGATTTTGCTCACTTGCAATTTCGGGGAGATAAGAGTTATAATATACTAAGCTACCCCAAAATCCAATAGTTGCAGTAATAAAGGGAATAAAACTTAACTCTAAATGTGCGCGATTAAAAAAGAATAAACACATGCAAGATAAAGAACCCAAATAACAAAAAAATTGAAGGAAACGTTTTTTATTTCCTAAGTAATCGGCTACACCACTTAATATTGGGGTAATTAAAACTACTATTGATAATGCAAAAGCATACACAAACGAATAAATATTTTGGTTTTCGAATTGCATGCCCAAAAACTCAACTGTTTTACCAATAAAAATTTTACCATTATGAGTGGTAACGTAATCGTAAAAATTTGGAAAAATAGCCGATGTAATAACTAATGGAAATACGGAGTTTGCCCAATCGTAAAACGTCCAGGCTTTAATTGTTTTTTTATCGTCTTTAAGTAATTCCATAATTATTTTATCGTTTAATAATCTCCAATTCTACCCTTCTATTTTTTGCTTTTCCTTCATCAGTATCATTACTAGCAATGGGTTGCGAACTACCAAAGCCTTTAAAATACAATTTATTTTGAACTCCTTTTTTAATAAGGTATTCAAACACTTCGCGGGCACGCAACTCACTAATTTTTTGATTTTTAAATTTAAGTCCGCCATTATCGCTATGTCCGTTAATTTGAATTTGTATTAATGGATTTTTCATTAAGTATTGCGCCAATTTGTTAAGCTCTATATAGGATTCGGGTAATAAGTAATGATGTCCATTTTCAAAAAAAATATTTTTTAGCGCTAACTTTTCTCCTACTTTAATATCGGTATTTACTTGTAGTACACTATCTTCTTGATTATCGCGAATATTTGGACCCACAATTTCAACATCTACTTTTTCTTCGCCCACGGTAGTTTTAAATAGCGAAACATCATCTACAAAGTAATACGACTCTTTAAACTTTAACGAAAGGCTATTTAAGCGCATCATATCTTTTTTTACTATAGGCGAAAAATTACCAATGGTAATAAATTTTTCGCCGCCATCAGCTTTGTAAAATCCTTTAACGGTAAACCATTCAAAACCTTTTTGCAAACCAGTATTTTTTTTGCAAATGGTATCAATCATGTTGCTTTTTATGGCATCGGTTTGTTTGGTATAGCCCGCCTTGCTAAACAATATACCCATAGATTTTAGTACAGCATTGCTCCAAAAAGCCAATTTCACTTTCATATTAAATTCATAAACAACACCACGCCTGAGTGGCTCAACTAATTTAACTTGTAAAAATTCTTTGTATTTTTTTTGGAAACGAAACCCAGCATAGCAATAGCCGTCATATGCGCCTTTTTGGGCGGTGGTATCATTTGTTAAAGGGTTTTGATAAAAATCAACCGTTGCTAAGCCTTGCCAAGGTATGGCATTTTTAATGTTGAGCGATTTTTTGCGATAATTTTCGAAACTACCATTAGGAATTAAGTTTTTTTGAGGCGTATTTTGAGGTATTATTTGACAAAATACCTCAAAATAAGCACAAACGCCTAAAAAAACTATTAAAACAAGCCTCATTATTACAAAAATAGCTTTATTTGTATTTATTAAGTCAAAAAAAAGAAATTGTTTTTAACACTTGGATATCTAAAATTATATGTATATTTGCCTTCCTAAAATTTAGGAATAATTAAATAAACGTATTTTAATAAAATGGCAAATCATAAATCATCTATCAAACGCATTCGTTCTAACGATGCAAAACGTGTAGAAAATCGTTACTACGCAAAAACTACTCGTAATGCTGTAAAAGCTTTACGTACCCTTACTAATAAAAAAGAAGCACAAGACTTGTTTCCTAAAGTATCGAGTATGTTAGATAAATTAGCTAAAAAAAGCGTTATCCACAAAAATAAAGCAGGTAATTTAAAAAGTAAATTAGCTAAAAAAATAGCTACTTTAAAATAAATTAGTTTAATAAAAACTAAAAAGCCCTATACATGAAGTGTATAGGGCTTTTTTTGTTGTAGGATGAAGTACTGTAATTACTATTTCAATTCCACTTCTTTAGCAATAATTTCGGTTACATATTTTTTAACACCGTTTTTATCAATATAACTTTTGGTAGATAGTTTACCATCTACGCTTACGTGGCTACCTTTTTTTAAAGTAGTTTCTAATTCGGTAGCTAACTTGCCCCACACGCTTACAAAATGCCATTGGGTATCGGTAGCGGTTTCGCCTTTTAGAGTTTTATACTCTTCGTTGGTTGCTAACGAAAATTTTACCAATTTACCACCGTTATCAAATGTTTTTACTTCGGGGGCATTACCCAAATTGCCTGTTAATTGTACTCTGTTTACTACGTTCATAATTATGTATTTTTTATTAATTTATTTAATTGGTTATTTATTTTTTTGAATTTAAAATTTATGCCGCTTTTTGTTGGCACGAAACAAATAATTCGTTGGCTACAATTTCGGTTACACTGCGTTTTACGCCATCTTTACTGGTATAAAGGCGGTTTAATAATTTACCATCAATCGTAACCTCGGTACCTTTGTGTAAAATACGCTCGGCAATGTTTGCAAGGCTACCCCATGTAATTATAGTGTGCCATTGTGTGTTTGTAATGGCCTCGCCTTGTTTATTTTTATAATACTCGCTTACCGCAATTGTAAAACGTGCTAGTTTGCTACCGCTTTCTAAAATTTTTACTTCAGGCTCTGCACCTAAGCGACCTATTAATTGTACGTGGTTTTTAATGTTCATCATAACGTTTGTTTTTTTAAATTATTAATTATTTTTTTGTTTAGCCGATTTAAGATTTAAAATTATTGCGCTACTTATTTCGACGGTACAAAGGTATGGCTACTAAAAAACCTTATTCGGTTATTAAGTATTTACATACGAATAAAAGCAATTGTAGTCGTTTGTTGTCGAATAATTGTACGATTAAATAACTGATAATCAAATAACTAATTAAATATTTTAAATGATTTATTTTTTATATATTTATTAAAAAAAACGCTAAGATATTATTTAGCTGCAAGGCTTTGACAGACGTGTATGAAGAAAAAATATATCATATTATTAATGATCTGTTCGACAAGTTTCGGATATTCGCAATCTGACACAAGCAAAAATAAATTAAGTTACGGGCTGACATTTAGCGGACTTGGCATCTTCACATTCGATAAAAAATATAGCTATTATAAAAATGGGGTAGACAATTATCCAATATTTTACAACGTTGGCTTTTATTTAAGCAAAAAGCGACACTTCTTTGACGTCGGAATAGCTAATCAAATTATAAACATAAATCCAGACAACTTTTACTATTCGTTAGGTTATTCTTATAAATTAACGCGTCAAAATAAAATTGCCGACATATCCGCCTCGGTTAAGACGTTATCATATTTGTATCAAATTCATAATCCAACAAAAGACATAAAGCAAATTACATATAATGACATGATTGGCTGTTTCGGACCGACAATTTCAAAGCAAGTTCATCGACTGACGATCCAATTGAATCTTTTTTGTGTTATAGAATTACCTCTTTATATCAAGCAATATAAAAATGGCCACATTGCAACGCTAAATGCAGACAAACTACAATATTTACCGACAACTTTTTTGACAGAATTTAAATTAGCTTTAAAACTAAACAAAAAGCCCAGCAGCTAACAGCAAGCAAGCGTAATTTTTTGCGTGTTAACGCCTAAATGTATAACTTGGACAAGCAAAAAACGGCGCAAGCCCCAACCGTTACCTAAAAATAATTCTTCACTCACCTATACCCACACTTATTTTACCGATTTACTGTTTTGTACGCAAAATTTGTGCTTTACTTTTGACCTATAAATTTAAAAACACAAAAAAATGACAACATTAGAAGATCAATTTAAAAACGACGATAAGTTTAACAACTGGCAAAAAAATCAACGCAAAGGCCGTATGATTGCTGGATTATTTGTTGTAGGCGCTGCCATATTATTTTTTATGAAAGAAGCAGGCACTATTTTACCACATTGGTTATTTACTTGGCCAGTATTATTAATAGCCATAGGTATTGTATCGGGTATTAAACACCAATTTAAAAATGCAAAATGGTTAATTTTAGTAGCCATTGGTGGCGTTTTTTTAGCAGGTGATATTTTTCCTGAGTATAATATTGAGCGTTATGAACTACCAGTAATTTTACTAATTGTAGGTTTAGTATTAATTTTTAAACCAAAAAATAAATACCATCATTTTTCTAAATATAAATATAGCAAACACAATTGTGGCCAAACCTGGAATGTAGGTGCAAACGATGCTAGTAATAATAGTAGCGATGATTATATATTAATAAGTAACGTATTTGGAGGCACTAAACGTAACATTATTAGTAAAGATTTTAAGGGTGGTGAGGTAAAAAATACCTTTGGTGGTTGTGAATTAAATTTAATGCAAGCCGAAATTACAAACGAAGCCGTTTTAAATTTAAACCAACAATTTGGAGGTGTTAAAATAATTGTACCTAGCAACTGGAATATAAAATCAGACTTAGTTTGCGTATTTGGTGGTGTTGAAGACGAGCGCGCACCGATGAATGTAACAAGCCTTGCAAATGCCAAAACATTAGTGCTTACAGGCAATGTTTTATTTGGCGGCGTTGAAATAATATCCTATTAATTAATTAAATAAAAAAAACAAAAACATGAACTGGTATTTAGTAAAATTAATTTATAGCATTGATGGGTACACAAACCAAAAAAATGCACAATTTGATGAGCAATTACGATTAGTAAATGCTCCAAACCAAGAAGGCGCTTATTTTAAGGCGAAGCAATTGGGCAAAAAACTGCAAGCCGATTTTGAAACAGAACAAGGAGCAACCTTAAGCTGGACGTTTATTGATGTAAGCGAAGTAGTAAAAGTAGAACAGTTAAGTGATGGTGTTGAACTTTACAGCAATACCATTGAAACCTACGATAAAAAAAGTTTTATAGATACTGTGCTACAAAAAGCAATGACCATACAGAGTAAATCGTTAGTTTTTTGTTAAGTTTTGTTTAAATTTAAAAATGCAAACAGAAAAATTTGTCTCTAAAAACCAACTATTAATTTTTATTAGTAGTTGGTTTATTGTGTGCGGTTTAGTTTTAGCAGGTACACTTTTTCAATTAACAGCTAATGTAAAATTAGCAACTATTGATGCTGCAATTTCGGTGGGTTTAACGGCTATTCCATTATTATTAGTTTTTTTTATGCAAAATTATTTACCTAATTTTTTAAATAAAATTAGTACTCAATTTTTTTTAATTACTCTATTTATTTTTAAAGTAATTTATTTACAAAAATTTTTATTGCCATACGTTTACAATCCTATAAATTTTAATGAGGTGTATACAAAAACCGAAATACTTCGCATATTTATTGTGTTTTTACAAACGGTATTTTTCTTTGCAACCATGTGGTTTTTAAATAATATTAAAACTAAAACCAAACAACTAGCGTTACAACAACAAGCACAAAATACCCTGCGCGATGCAGAATTGATAAAACTTCGTCAGCAATTACAACCACATTTTTTATTTAATAGTTTAAACTCTATAAATGCTTTGGTGGGTTCGCAACCTCAATTAGCCAGAAGTATGATACAAAACTTATCTGATTTTTTAAGAGGTACTTTAAAAAAAGACGATAATAAATTAGTAAATTTAGAAGAAGAACTTAAGCTTTTACACTTGTATTTAGATATTGAAAAAATTAGATTTGGACATCGTATGCAAGTAGTTTTTACAATTGATGAAGCTACAAATAACTTTAAACTTCCGGCTTTAATTTTACAACCCATTGTTGAAAATGCTATTAAATTTGGACTTTATAATGTATTAAGCGATGTTGAAATTTCAATATCAGCACAATTACAAAACACACATTTAATATTAGAAGTTAAAAATCCGTTTGACGAGGATGCCATACAAACACGTAAAGGTGAGGGTTTTGGCTTATCGTTAATTGAACGCAGATTGCAATTATTGTATCACCGAGCTGATTTACTTTCTATACAAAAAAGTAATAACATTTTTATAACCAAACTTATAATTCCGCAACATGATTAACGTAATTTTAATAGATGACGAACCCTTAGCACGCCTTATTGTACAAGAATATTTACAAGCCTTTGCAAATTTTAAAATTGTAGCCCAATGCGATAATGGTTTTGAAGCCGTTAAAGCCATACAACAACATAACCCCGATTTAATTTTTTTAGATATTCAAATGCCAAAAATAAATGGTTTTGAAACCTTGGAGTTATTAGAAACAAAACCAGCAGTAATTTTTACAACTGCTTTTGACGAGTATGCCTTAAAAGCTTTTGAACAAAATGCTATCGATTATTTATTAAAACCCTTTAGCGAAGAACGTTTTAAAAAAGCAATTGATAAATTTTTAGCTACACACAAAATAGAAATTAGCTCTACTAAAGTTGAAAAACTATTAGAAACCACGGGTAAACATCAAGACGAGGCGCATCGCATTGTTGTAAAAAATGGAAGTTCTATTTTAATTTTACCCATTAACGATGTAATGTATATTGAAGCCTACGATGATTATGTTAAAATTTTTAATAAAGATACCTTTTATTTAAAAAAGAAAACAATGGCCTATTACGAACAAATATTAGATGCTCAACAGTTTGTACGCATTCACCGTTCGTATATTTTAAATATAAATTATTTAACTAAAATTGAGCCTTTAGATAAAAATAATGCTTTAGCTATTTTAAAAAATGGCATTAAAATTCCACTTAGCAAAACAGGTAACTTAAAATTAAAAGAAATTTTAAATCTGTAATTATTAAACCTATTAACTCACAAAAAATGTGTGTAAATTCGTATCAAATGCTAAAAAAATAACATGCAAATAAAAGATATTACAAATGAGTTAGAGGCCTTTGCCCCCTTATCATTACAAGAAGATTATGATAATTGTGGATTAATTGTTGGACAAAAACAGTGGGAATGTACGGGCGCACTTTTAACCTTAGATTGTACCGAAGCTATAATTGACGAGGCTTTGGCAACGAATTGTAATTTAATTATTGCCCATCATCCCATTTTATTTAGCGGCTTAAAAAAATTAAATGGGAGTAATTATATTGAGCGCACCATTATTAAAGCCATACAAAACAACATTGCTATTTATGCAGCGCATACTAATTTTGATAACGTTAAAAACGGCGTAAATTTAAAAATAGCACAAAAATTAGGTTTACAAAACCTAAGTATTTTAGCTCCAAAAGCTAATGCAATAAAAAAATTAGTAACATTTGTACCCGAAACCCATCATCAAAAAGTGTTAGATGCTTTATTTGAAGAGGGGTGTGGTAATATTGGTAATTATAATAATTGTAGTTTTAATGCCAAAGGCACTGGCACATTTATGGGTAACGAAACTAGCAATCCCTTTATTGGTAAACCAAACCAGTTAAGTGTTGAGGTAGAAGTTAGAATAGAAACCATTTTTGAAGCATTTAATGAATCTAAAATAATTTCGGCCTTAAAACTAGCGCATCCTTATGAAGAAATTGCTTATGATATTTATTCTCTTTCAAATTCGCACCAAAACATTGGTAGTGGCATGTTAGGAGAATTAGTTGAAGAAATGGCAGAAGACGACTTTTTAAGCCATGTTAAACAAAGTTTAAACGCAAAATGTTTAAAATATACTCAAAAAACAGGCAAAAACATTAAAAAAGTAGCAATTTGTGGTGGAAGTGGTCAGTTTTTGATTAAAAACGCACTAAATAGTGGGGCAGATGCTTTTATTACCTCCGATTTTAAATATCATCAGTTTTTTGATGCCGAAAACAAACTACTTTTAATAGATGCGGGGCATTATGAAACCGAACAATTTACCCCTGAAATATTTTATGATATAATTAGAAATAAATTTGTTACATTTGCAATCCGTTTATCAAAAATCAATACAAACCCGGTAAACTATTTTTAAAATATGAGCGCTAAAATTAAAGAAAAACTTGATGCTTCGGTTGAAGGAAAATTAAAAACTTTATACCAATTACAATTAATAGATAGTAAAATAGACCGTTTACAAACCATTAGAGGTGAATTACCTTTAGAGGTAAGTGATTTAGAGGACACTGTTACTGGCTTGCAAACACGTTTGCAAAACGTTACTGAGGAAGTTGCTGAATTAGAAAATCAGTTAAATGAAAAAAAACAATCTATAAAAGATTTTCAAGCAAATATTAAAAAATACGAAAGTCAACAAGGTAAAGTGCGTAACAATCGTGAGTACGATGCTATTACAAAAGAAGTTGAATTTCAAAACTTAGAAATTCAATTGGCTGAAAAACGCATGAAAGAAGCGAGTGTAGCTTTAGTGTTTAAAACCGAATTACTTGAAAAAAGTAAAGTTGAATTTGAAGAGCGGAGTAAAGATTTAAAAGCTAAAAAAAGCGAATTAGATGAAATTATTGCTGAAACTGAAAAAGACGAAAAAACATTACAAGTAGAAAGTAAAAAAGCAGCCGAAGGCATTGAAGATAGATTATTAAATGCGTATCGTCGTATTCGTGCAAACACACATAATGGTTTAGCGGTTGTTGCGGTAGAGCGTGATGCTTGCGGAGGTTGTTACAATAAAATTCCACCACAACGTCAATTAGATATTCGTACAAACAAAAAAATTATTGTTTGTGAGCATTGTGGCCGTGTGTTAGTTGACGGAATGTTAATACCAGATACTGGTGTAGAGTAATAAAAACTTTATTTACAAAAATTTATAAAATAATTTTTGTAAATAAAAATAAATAAATTACATTTACACACCAAAAAAATGGGAGCTTAGCTCAGCTGGTTCAGAGCA
>JANYEQ010000098.1 GCA_025363015.1 Bacteroidota bacterium | reverse complement strand
CCTTGTTAAAATAGGCAGAGCTAAATTGCTCGTTTATGGCAATAGCAAAGTCATAGGCTTCAATGCCTTTTTCAAACAAACTTACACGATTGTAAGCTAAGCCTAAATTAAACCAGGCAAAATAGCTATAGGGGTTGTTATCTATATAATTTTCGTAAAAGGTAATAGCCTCGTCGCTTTTGCCTGTTAAATCAAAGCAAAGCGAAAGTTCGTTTAGGGCCACTTCGTTTTTAGGATTTAGTTTCACAGCTTTTTTAAGGTAATAAAGGGCATCTAAGGGTTTATCTTCGTTTAAAAACTCTATTCCTAAGGCAACATAAACTTCATCTTTATATTCGGCAAGAGGAATAGCGGTTTTAAAATTTTCAATGGCTTGTTCGCCTAAGCCCATTTGGCTGTATATGTAGCCACGCGCCATATATAATTCAAAATTACTTTGTTCAATCTCTTCTACTTCGTTTAAAAGGTTAAGGGCTTCGTGGGTGTAATGTTGACTAGATAAATATTGTGCGTATCTAATTTTAATAATAGATGAGAAGGGGAAACGTTCAGTGCCAAAATCAATTGCTTTTTTGGCCATTTCGTAATTGTACCATTGCAAATAATAATCAATTACCTCTTCAATTTCGTCGGCATCAAAAAACTGAGGCTCGCCAGTGGCAAGCATGTCTTCAAAACGTTTTAAATTTTGTTCGAATTCATGTTCATTGCTTCCCTCAGCATCATCATCAAAGGCACTCATTATTCAATAGTTATTATTAAACATTAAAATTAAGTGTATTTTTTTATTGAAACTATTTTATTTTTATGAAAAAAATTACTATAAAAATGTAAAATGTAAAAGGTTTTGTCCACCTCTGCTATTTTCTATATTTACATTTTCCATTAAATAAAAATAGTACCTTTACAGCCGTATGCAAATTCAAGTAATGAAATCTAAATTGCATTGTGTTACCGTAACACAAGCCGAGTTAGATTATATAGGGAGCATTACCATTGACGAAGATTTAATGGATGCCGCCAATTTTATAGAAAATGAACAGGTACATGTTTTAAACAAAAATAATGGGCAGCGGTTAGTTACTTATGTAATTAAGGGTGCGCGCGGAAGTGGAACAATATGTTTAAATGGGCCTGCTGCCAAGCATGTAAGTTTGGGTGATGTGGTCATTATTATTTCGTATGCTAGTATGGATTTTGAAGAGGCTAAAAACTTTCGCCCTTGGGTAGTTTTTCCAAATACCAAAACTAATAAACTTAAATAAAGTGGCTGTAAAAAACACCAAATCAATAATTCAATTTATAATATTATTAAGTATTGGCGTTTTATTAATTTGGTTAACTTTAAAACAAGTTGCGCCTAAAAAAAACGAAATTATTGCCGCCTTTAAAAACGCTAATTATTTTTGGATTGGCCTATCTATGCTTATTGCCTTGTTTAGTCATTTTTTAAGAGCCTACCGTTGGAATTATTTGCTTAAACCCCTTGGCTATAAAATAAAGTTGGTAAATGCCAACTGCTACATTTTAATTGCTTATTTAGCCAACTATGGCATACCCCGTATGGGTGAGGTGAGCCGTTGTACCTTAGCCACAAAGTATGATAAAGTGCCCTTTGAAGTGGCCTTAGGCACTGTAATTACCGAACGCATTGTTGATTTTATTTTATTTTTAATAATTTTTGCGCTTACACTCATTCTACAATTTAAACAATTAAGTGGCGTAGCCAATAAGTATATTTTTTATCCCTTGCAACAAAAACTAGCAGGCATAGGCCATAGCCCTGTAAAATTAATATTAGTTATTGTAATAGTTGGTGTAATAATAGCTACCTTTTTTTTATTACGAAAAAAAATATCGGCACTTTTAAAAGGTAAGTTAGGCTCTATAATTAAAGGCATTGGTAGTGGTGTGGGCTCTATTCGTAATATGGAAAAACCTTTTAAATTTATTGTACTAAGTGTATTAATTTGGTTGTGCTATTTTTACTCTTTATACATGTGCTTTTTTGCTTTAAGCGGCACACAACATTTGGGGCAACAAGCCTGCTTAACTTTATTATTATTTGGCACTTTTGGGGTAATACTATCGCCAGGAGGCTTGGGGGCTTACCCCGCCATTATTAGCGGCATTTTAATTACAACTTATGCTATTAGCGAGGAGTGGGCTTTTGCCTTACCATGGCTAAGTTGGACAAGCCAATTAATTTTAATATTAATTTTAGGCTTAATTAGTTTTATTGTTTTACCAATTTATAATCAAAAAAAAGATGGGGTTTTACCAAACACTTATAAGTAAATTATTAAGCAAAGAAGATGCTTTACGCCTAATAAACACAAAAAAATTTGTGGGTAAAAAAATTGTATTTACCAATGGTTGCTTTGATATATTGCACCCTGGCCATGTTACTTACTTAAACCAAGCCCGCGATTTGGGTAATTTTTTAGTATTAGGTTTAAATACCGATGCCTCGGTAAAGCAACTAAACAAAGCCCCCAACCGCCCCATAAATAAAGAGTTAGATAGAGCCACCGTATTAGCCGCATTAAGTTGTGTAGATGCAATAGTGTTGTTTAACGAACAAACACCCTTAGAACTTATTACTTATTTAAACCCTAACATTTTAGTAAAGGGTAACGATTACGAACTTGAAAAAATTGTAGGCTACACTGTTGTAAAAGCCAATGGCGGGGAGGTAATCACCATACCTTTTTTAGAAGGTTATTCTACCACACGGTTAATTGAAAATATTTTGAAGTAAAATAAAAAGTACTAATCTAATAGTATAGTAGGCGCAAACCTATAGGCCACATAGAAAACAAAGAAACAGCTATGCTTTCGATAAAAACTATTTTTGAATTAATTAAACTAGCCTATAAGCTAACTCATATAGAAATTAATAGAATGATTTCGATTTTCAATTTTACTACTATTATCATTTGGAGAAAAGAATACCGATATCCAATTATAAAAGTATTTAATGTAGCAAATTAGCGAACATTTTATCCGCATACCATAAAACTTGCAAACCATTAATCGTAACACGTAATAAATTCAAAAATGAAATTTTTTCTTTTTATACTTTTAAGTTTTTTATCTTTTAAAAATAGCTACTCGCAAGCAAAGTTAGAGGTAGCCGATGCTAAAAAAAACTTTGGTTTTGTAAAAAAAGGCGAAGTTGTAAAAATAGAATACAGCATAAAAAACACAGGTAACCAGCCTTTAATTATTAGTAGTGTTGAAATTGGCTGTTCTTGCACAACGGTTGATTATCCCAAACAACCTATTGCCCCCAACGCCAAAGAAAAGGTAATTATTACCTTTGATACCAAAACAGTGTACGATAGGCAAGATAGGGTTGTGATTTTAAAAAGCAACGATAAAAAAGAAAGCACCAAACTGCGTTATAAAGGCGTTGTGTTAGTAAAATAAAAAACCCCTCTAAAAACAAATTTAGAGGGGTTTTTTGTGAGGTTCCAAGCATAGGCTATTCGAACGAATTATTAGAGGATAAAAGGGCTTTAGCCGAGATTTGGGATATGTACGCTCACCTCATAAAAGATTGAATAAGGCGGGATTTTTTGCGCCTATAATCGGAATAAAACCGCAAAAATCACTCTATTCTCAGATTTCACAAGATCGGGCGTCCATGTAGATGTTAATAGACTTGTCGTGTAGCCTGTGGGCGAAGTTACCCCACCATGTCCTGCAAAATATGGTACATTTGACTCTCTGTGTACAAATTCCATCCTGAACAGAATATGCTCATTCGGCATCCAATCTAAATTAGAAGAATAATCTAGACCCGTAAACTGATCTCCGGGGTTTGCGCTGAAGGGATGTGTTCCCGTTGTAGTTGTAGGGTTGTTAGGGTTTGGCAGAG
>JANYEQ010000092.1 GCA_025363015.1 Bacteroidota bacterium | reverse complement strand
CAGTTGTAATTGTAATAAAATATGCTTTGTCATTATCTTTTGCCTTGTACTTTGTAGACATATATCAAAGATAATAATTTTTACTATTTATTTTTATTGTCGCTTAAATTAGGCACGGATTGCAAATCCGCGCCAACGGGTTATATTAGTATTTTAAGTCAAAAACACCATCAGTAACATTAATATTATCATTATTTAAGTTAAATGAAAAATTAAATTTACCCGAAATGATTTTTTTAATTGTGTCTAATTTTAATATTTCTAATTTTGAATTAATGGTATCATTAATGAAATAATAATTACCATTATTATTTGGTATATATCTAAATTCGTATGAAGTATAGAACATGGGGCCGTAAAATGCATCTTTATATAATTTTAACTTTAGTGATCCTAATTTTAAAGTATCTCTAGCGTATAAGTGTATAAATGAATAAGTACCGTCTTTATTTATTCTATTCGCACTAATTTGAACGCCATTGTTAATGTTTAATGAAACTTTTAAAGGTTTGTAACCAAAAAGTATTATTTCGCTACTATAATTTTTAGGAATAAAAACTTCATTATTTATTTTACAGCCAAATGTGTTTTTACCCTCCTCTGTAGCCTCAGGCAATTGTTCTTGTTGAGCCACACTTATAGTTTTTTTATCTCTTTTACAACCAGCAATAAATAAAGCTATTGTAAAGCAAATAATTAAAAATTTTAGGGAAAATATTTTATTTGAGGTTTTCATAACTTATATTTTTGTAAATTAAATTTATAAAAAATTACTTAGGATTTACCTGCTTTTTTAATGCCTCTAGTTGTTTTTGTAATTCTATTAAAAGAGCTTGTTGGGCCTGTGTAGTTTTGTTTTGCTCAACAGCATATATGGTAAGTTCTTCTACCTTTTTTACCAATAGGGTGTTTATTGCGCCAAGGTCTAGGCCATCTTTTTGCACCACGGCGGCGGGCCTTTACAGTCTTTTTTACAACCATATGTTGTTGCAAGTACTAATAATAAGCTTATGTAAATTAAATTTTTCAATTATTCTTTTATTATTTTTTGGGTGAGTTGTACTCCTCTACCATCTGTAAATATAATAAAATAAACTCCTGCTACAAAATTTGAACCCAAATTAATATCAATAAATTCATCCTCTTTTATAGCCGCCGAATAAACTGAAATTATTTACACTAATGATGCGGTTACTATAAAATAATTTAACTATTTAATTTTTAAACACATAGTAATATAGGCTTTTATTTAACGTTATTAACAGAGCGCTAAAAATAGAAAACTGCAGCTACGCTTCAGTTCTATGAGTATCTACATCGTATATTCTATTCTGTTTTTTAAATCTATGTGTTTTATTTTTTTTATGCAGTGTAAGTGATACACTATTGTAACGTTTAAGATAGTGCTTGTAAAATATCGTTTAAAATATCTTGCTTATGCTCTAAACCAACCGAAATTCGAATTAATCCATCATCAATACCTACAGCTAAACGCTCGGCTACTGATAATTTACAATGTGTGCTAGATGCAGGGTGTGTGGCTATGGTACGCGAATCGCCTAGGTTGGGCGATATTTTTATCATTTGTAGTTTATCCATAAATTGAGTGGCTTTTTGGTAACCACCATTTACTGAAAACGTAACAATACCCCCACCCGCTTTCATTTGTTTTATGGCAATAGCATAATGTGGGTGCGATTTTAAAAATGGATATTTTACAAATTGTAAGGCATTGTGCCCCTCTAATTCTTGGGCAATAAATAAAGCATTTTCGCAATGCCTATCCATACGCAAGGCTAAGGTTTCTAAACTTTTACTAAGCACCCAGGCATTAAATGGCGATAGTGATGGGCCGGTAATTCTACCAAATAAATAAATTTCTTTAATTAAATCTTTACTTCCTACCACGGCACCACCCAATACACGCCCTTGCCCATCAATGTATTTGGTGGCTGAATGAATAACTACATCGGCACCAAACAAAATGGGTTGTTGTAAATAAGGTGTTGCAAAACAATTATCTACTATTAACAACAGCTTATGTTTTTTTGCAATGGCTGATACACTATTTAAATCAATTACCTCAATAGCAGGATTGGTAGGCGTTTCAATATAAATTAATTTAGTGTTGGGTGTTATTAAGGTTTCAATATCATTAGGATTATTGGCATTAAAATAACTATGCGTAATGCCCCATTTAGGAAAATACTTAGTAAACACGGTGTGTGTAGCCCCAAACACCGACGAGCAGGAAATTAAATGATTACCCGAACTTAATAAAGCGGCCAAGGTTGTATAAATGGCGGCCATGCCCGATGCTGTGCCAATGCCTGCTTCGGCACCTTCTAACAAACATAATTTGGTTATAAACTCATTTGTATTTGGGTTGCTGTAGCGCGAATAAATATAAGGGTCGGTTTCTTCGGCAAAGGCAGCACGCATCTCTTCGGCGGAATCAAATACAAAGCTAGAAGTTAAATAGAGGGGTACCGAGTGCTCATTATTATTACTTCTATTTAGCTGGGCACGTATGGCTTGGGTTTCAAATTTTTTATTTTTCATTTTAATTAACGCTTAATTTATACGTAATGGTGGCCGTGGGCTCTAATGTTTTTGATACCGAACAATATTTGTTTAGCGATAATTTTATGGCCTTATCAGCTTTATCAACATCTACCAGGCCTTTAATTTTAAAATGTAATACAATAGTTTTCCAAATACTATAATCCTCAATATTTGCTCTATCGCCTTCTACTTCTATTTCAAAATGGGTAATTGTTTGTTTTTGTTTTTTTAAAATACTAAGTACATCAATAGCGCTGCAACCCCCAACGGCACTTAATAATAATTGCATGGGCCTAAAGCCCAAATTGCTACCACCAATGCTTTGTGCGGCATCCATAATGAGGGAATTACCTTGTTGGTTTGTGGCCTCTAATTTAAAAGCGGCATTGGTAAGCTTTACATTTATTGTTGTTAAATTCATTAGGCTAAATTAAACAAGTAATTTAGCATAACAAAAAAGCATTTTAAATATATTTTAAACGCTTTTTTTTACTAAAAAACAAAAAAGCAGATTGGGTAATAGATGTTAATACTTTTAAAGTTGTTACTATTTGGCATTAATTATTGTTAAGATGTGTCAGTGTTAGCTACTCGATTTTTTTGGAGACCGCTATTTTGTTTTTGTAGACCCTAAAATGGTTTTTCCCTTCCCTTATATTGTTTTTGGCACCGCTATTTTGTTTTTACAGACCCCTAAAATGGTTTTTCCCTTCCCTTATATGATTTTTGGCACCCCTAAAATGGTTTTGGAGACCCCTAAAATGGTTTTGGAGACCCCTAATTTGTTTTTGGAGATGGGTTGTTAGTTTTTGGAGTTAGCTACGCGTAATTTACGCACAATTTAAAATTTAAAAAGCTATATTTTCTTTACCAAAATACTATCCACAGGGCTATACAAACCTACGGGGCTGTTGCCAATTACGTATATGCCTTTATAATCCCACTGGGCAAGGGGGGCTGTGCTGGGTAGGTTAAATACATCTATGTATTCGGGGTTTATAAAACGCCCAAGGTATATAAAGCCTGCGCCATCTTCACGGTCTACATACAAATCTAAGGCATCGCTGTTATTTTTTAGCCATTTTATGTGCGGGCGGCCTGCATCTAAGTTAGTTTTTAGGGTGGGCTGCATGGTGGCAGTGTTTATGGTAATGGTGGGGGCTATTATGTTTAGGTCTTGCCCAATACTACTGGTGTAGTTGCTGCTGTTTTTTATGCGGGCTGCTAGTTTACTTATTCTATCAAACACGCCAGCGGGCACAGCGGTGGGGGCAGTGCCTATGGGTGGCAAACCGGGTATGGCACCCAAGGGGCCTGCGCTTGCTACCTCGTGTTTTAGTAGGTTTTTAAAGGCTACCACGTTTTGGGCAGTTTGTTTATAAATGTTGCTAAGGTTTACAATATAAGCAAACATGGTGGTATCGTTGGCTACGCTTGTAAGTTCGGCAGGGGTTATGGCAAGTGCGGTGGCATAGCCGGGTAGTTTGGCGTTAAAGTTGTTCATCCAGGTTACGCGGTCGTTATCGCCATTGGGTAAGTAAGTGTTGCTGCTCATTTTTTTAGTTTTTAGGGGTTAGTTTTTAAATGCTAAATGTTAAATGCTAAATTATAAATGTTAAATTATAAATGTTAAATTATAAATCTAATGTTGCACCACCACCTTTTCGGTTTTAAGTAATTGGCCTTGGTTGTTGGTTATTTTTATTATGTAAAGCCCGTTTAGGTAATCGTTTAGGTTTAACTCGCTGTGGTTATAGCCTTGGTTTAC